>JAGCMI010000005.1 GCA_017646545.1 Oscillospiraceae bacterium
GTTCAGATCCAGCGTGGTGACCTGGAACATTTCGCCGGCGCCCTCGCAGTCGGAACCGGTAATCAGGGGCGTGTGGACATAGACGAAGTCCCGGTCCTGGAAGAACTGATGGATGGCCATAGCGGCCAGACTGCGGACACGGAACACAGCCTGGAAGGTGTTGGTTCTGGGACGCAGATGGGTGATGGTCCGCAAAAACTCCATGGTGTGGCGCTTGGGCTGCAGGGGGAAGTCGCCGGTGGAAGGACCTTCCACGGTGATGGTGCTGGCCTGAATCTCAAAGGGCTGCTTGGAATCGGGCGTCAGGACGACCTGACCCTTAATGATGAGGGCAGCGCCAATGTTGATCTTGGAGATCTCCTGGAAATTCTCCAGAGTGTCGTTATAGACGATCTGAACGGGGGTGAAATAAGTACCATCGTTCAGCACGATAAAACCAAACTGCTTGCTGGGGCGGCGGTTACGAACCCAGCCGCCGATCTCGATTTCGAGACCTGCATACTTTTCGGTGTTCTTAAACAGTTCGCGTACGGTAATCAGTTCCATAGGGGGTTCCTCTCTTTTGCTGAAAATCTCTCCTCATTATACGCTAGTTACACCGATTTTACAAGAGGAAAATGGATTTTTTTATGAAATAGATCATAAAAAACAGGGCGCACCCGGTAAATTGTCTGCTTCCTGGTTTCAATGTAAGTCGTTTCCGGAGACAAATACCCTCATTTGCGCTCAATCTCTTCCAAGAGCGCCCATGGGCCGCTGCTCTTTTTCAAAAGAATTTCCCCAACCCCCTTTTCAAAGAGAGCAAAATATTGTAAACTAAATCCAGAACGAAAATTGTGCCCATCTCATAAAATGTGGTGAGGTGGGTGCTGTGATATGGTTTGTTTTGATGGGTTTGTTTGCGGCCTTTGGTCTGCTGTGTGCCTTGTGGATCACACTGGGTAACTGGCTGACAAAAGCGGAACTGGAAACCGTGGTCATCCATGTGCCGGAAGGCAGGGAAGCCGCATCCGCCCAGCGCCTGCTGTGGCTTCGGGATCTGGGCTTGGCAGGACCGCGGTTTGTGATCATTACCACCGCAGGAGCCGAAACCCGTCAGGTGCTTTCACGGCAGTTTGCGGGCATCGTATTTTTATCACCGGAGCAATATTTGGCTCAATTGGAACAGGAGCGGGAGAAACTTGACAGAATCTGAAATTTTGCAGGGTACCATCGCTGCGGTGGTATACCAAAATTATGAAAATGGCTATGCCGTTCTGCGCCTGCGCTGCGCCGACGGTCAAACGGTAACGGTGGTTGGAACCATTCCGCTGGCCGCAGTGGGCGAGCGCCTGCTGGTCACCGGAAAATGGACCAGCCACAGCAGTTATGGCCGCCAGTTTGAGGCGGAGTTTCTGGAACGGCTCATGCCCCAGACCAGTATGGAGATCTTAAGCTATCTCTCCGGCCGTATTATTAAGGGCATCGGCCCCCGCACCGCCGCCCGTATCGTAGAGCGCTTCGGTGACCAGACTTTGATCGTGATGGAGCGGGAGCCCCATCGTCTGGCAGAGGTGTCCGGTATTTCCGCGGCCAAAGCCACCTTGATCGGTGAAGAATACCGCCTGCGGGTCGGTATGCGCCATTTGATGGAGTTTTTTGCCTCCCACCAGCTTCCGGCTGAATTGGCGCTGCGGGTGTACAAGCTTTATGGGGAGCAGGCGGTGGAACTATTGTACGATGACCCCTACCTGCTGATGGATGATGGACTGGATGCCCCCTTTGCGGCAGTGGATCGTTTTGCGGTAGAGCTTGGTGTGTCTGCCAATGACCGCCGCCGTGTGGAGGCTGGCATTCTCTTTGAACTTCGATATAATCTTATGGCCGGGCACAGCTTCCTGCCGGAGGATAAATTGATTCAAGCCACGGCAACATTGCTGTCGGTGGATCTTTCCGATGTTGAATCCGGGGTGCAGAGGCTGCTGGAAGGGCAGCGGCTGGTGCGAGATAGCCTTGCCGGCTTGACACTGTTGTATCTTCCTCAGCTGCATGAAGCGGAGTGCTATATTCACGACCGTTTGCTGGCCCATGCAGAGCGTAGCTTCCCTGCGGAGCAACACCTGCCTGCCATGCTGGATTTGGCCCAGCGAGAATGTGGCCTTCAGTATTCTCCCCATCAGTTGGAGGCGATTTCCAGAGCCCTCAGCTGCGGTGTGCTGTTGCTTACCGGCGGTCCCGGTACCGGCAAAACCACGGTGCTCAATGGCGTGCTTTCCGTGTTTCGGCAGATGGGACTTCGCTGTGTTCTTTCGGCCCCCACGGGTCGTGCCGCCCAGCGGCTTTCCGAGGTGACGGGGCAGGATGCCTCCACCATTCACCGCCTTCTGGAAACCACGGTGGACACCAATACGGGCCAGATGTACTTTGTCCGGGATGAGAGCAATCCCCTCAAAGCAGATGTGGTGATCGTGGACGAAATGAGCATGGTGGATGTGCTTTTGCTGCATAGTTTGCTGCGTGCTGTGCCGCCCCATGCCCGCCTTATTTTGGTGGGTGACCCGGATCAGCTGCCCCCTGTGGGTCCCGGTTCTCCCTTTGCCGATTGTTTGGGCAGCGGTGTGTTGTCCTCTGTTCGTTTGACAGAGATCTTCCGGCAAGCACAGCAGAGTTTAATCGTTACCAATGCCCACCGGGTCAATCAAGGACAGATGCCGGAACTTCGGAATGTGAAAAGTGACTTTTTCTTCATTCGCTGCCGCTCCGAGCAGGAAGTGGCATCCACCGTCCGTGACCTTTGCAGTACACGGCTACCTAAAAATATGGGCATCCCCTCTGATCAAATTCAGGTGCTTACCGTTACCCGCAAGGGCGGTGTGGGCACATGGGATCTCAACCGCCAGCTGCAGTATGCCCTCAATCCTGCCGCGCCCCAGAAAAAGGAACGCCAATGGGGTGAGTTTACCTTTAGAGAAGGGGACCGGGTCATGCAGATCCGCAATAACTACGACATCCTCTGGAAACGCACCGACGGCAGCGAAGTGGGCAGCGGTATTTTTCACGGTGATATCGGCATCATTACCGCCATCGATCCCCAAACGGAAATGATGAGCGTGATTTTTGACGATAAAATGGTGGATTATGATTTTGCCCAGCTGGGTGAACTGGAGCCTGCCTATGCGCTGACGGTTCATAAAAGCCAGGGCAGCGAATACCGCGCGGTGGTCATGCCCGTGTGGAATGGCTCACCTTATCTGCTCAGCCGCAGTGTGCTGTATACGGCCATTACCCGCGCCAGAGAGATGCTGGTGCTGGTAGGCAGGGAAGAAGTAATCGCTGCCATGACAGAAAATGCCAAGAAAAACCGCCGCTATACCGGCTTGAAGCTTCGGCTTCAAGGGAGATGAGTATGAAGCTTCTTCAAATGATCAGCGCATGGCTGTATCCGGATAAATGTGTACTTTGCGGCAAACTGCTTCAAAAGCAGGAAACGGATCTGTGCCGCAGTTGCCGCATCGACGCGCCGGAGTGCCCGGTGAATCGTTCCAAATATCCCTACTTGAACAGTTGGATTGCCTTGTGGTATTATGAAGATAAGGTTCGCCGTAGTTTGCTACATTACAAGTTCTATGGCAAGCGCCATTATGCCAATGCCTATGCCCGTCTGTTGGGCATGAAACTGCTGCGGGAAGAGAAACTGGATGTGGATGTGATCACCTGGGTTCCCATCAGCCAAAAGCGAAAGCGTCAGCGTGGCTTTGATCAAGTGGAACTTCTGGCAGACAAGCTGGGGCAGGAACTTCGTACAGAGCCAATGCCCCTTTTGAAGAAGATTCGTAATAATGCGGTTCAGTCCGGTATTGTGGGTCAGGCGGAACGCCGGGCCAATGTGCTGGGCGTTTATCAGGTGATCGATCCGGAAAAGATCGAAGGCAAGCGGATACTTTTGCTGGATGATATCCTCACCACCGGTGCCACGGTGGGAGAGTGCGCCAGAGTGCTGCTGACTGCCGGTGCCAAGGAAGTACATGTTGCCGTGATTGCAGCGGCAAGACAACATAAGAAAGTGGATAGGTGATTCTATGCAGCTTTTTGCAAGTGATTTAGGTGTGGATCTGGGCACATCCAATGTGCTTATTTATGTGGACGGTAAGGGTATCGTGGTTCGGGAACCTTCCGTGGTAGCCATTGATAAAAATACGGGCCGCATCCTTCAGGTGGGTACGGAAGCCCGTAATATGCTGGGGCGTACCCCCGGTAATGTGGTGGCCATGCATCCTTTGAAAGAGGGTGTCATTTCTGACCATGTGATGACGGTGCGTCTTTTGCAGACGCTGTTCCGCCGTGCCAGCCAGAAGTCCATGCTGCTGTCCAAACCCAGAGTGGTGATCTGTGTGCCCAGCGGTGTGACGGAAGTGGAAGAACGCACGGTGATCAATGCGGCAATCGAAGCCGGTGCCCGCCGTGTGTATCTGATCGAAGAACCCCATGCTGCCGCTTTGGGTGCCAATCTGGATATCAGCGGCCCCAGAGGACAGATGGTGGTGGATATCGGCGGCGGTACCACCGATGTGGCGGTGCTGACCATGAATGCGGTGGCGGTTTCTTCCTCCATTAAGGTGGCGGGTGACAGCTTTGATGAAGCCATTGCCCGTTATGTCCGTCGTCGCCATGGTATTGTCATTGGCAAGACCACGGCGGAAGATATTAAAATCAAAATTGGCTCCGTTTCCCAGCGCCCTGAAGAGATTGCAGCCAATGTTCGTGGCCGTGATGCCAAGACCGGTATGCCCCGGGAAGTCCGTATCGATTCCACGGAGATTTACGAGGTGCTGCGCCGTCTTGCCCGTCAGATCGCGGACGAGGTGGTTTCTGTTTTGGAGGATACCTCTCCGGAACTGGTTAGTGATATTGCAGAAAACGGCATCACCCTCACCGGCGGCAGCGCCCAGCTTTGGGGCATGGCGCAGCTCATCGAGGGAAGAACCGGTATTTCCTGCACCATTGCCGACGATCCCGATTCCTGCGTGGCCTACGGATGCGGCAAGGCGCTGACATGGATGAATCATCTGACGGAAGGTCCCATCAATATTGCGAAAAAGCGCATCATGCGTGGATAAAGAAAGAGCACACCCGGCAGGGTGTGCTCTTGTTTCGCTTAGTCAGCAGTGGTTCTGTAAACATGCCCTTCCGGCTTGCAGCCGCCATCGCTGCAGGCGGTGGAAGCAAACTGCTGGGTGGGGAAGGGGATACGGCTGAACATCTCGCAGGGATCCTCGGCAGAGCCGGGATTGTCGCAGCATTCCCGACAGGGAACAGTGCCATCCAAAACCTGTACCACCAGCTGTGCATCTCGTTCCAGCCGAACGATGGAGAATTGCCCCAGCGTGACAAACAGCCGCCGCTGATCCCCGGAGAGCACCAGTTCATCATCAAACAGTTCCCGGATATAGCTGGGGATCTGTACGGTGGACTGCTCCTTGCAGCTGCACTCGCAGATATCCCGCACCCGGCTGGAGAGCACCATGGGATCCAGCACCTCCACCACAGCGGTGGGACGGTTTGCAGAGTAGGCGGTGATGCCGTCCGTGCTGCCAAGACGGGTGTTACTGGTGAAGATGTGGGCTTTGCTGTCCTCACCGCAGAGCACCACCCGCTTTGAGAACACAACAAGACCATTCAGCGGCACGGGTCTGGCGGTGCCGACAATGGCATCGGCCAAAATACGATAGTAAAAAGTGATGTCGATGCAGTAATGATTGCGGTCAA
>JAGCMI010000025.1 GCA_017646545.1 Oscillospiraceae bacterium
TCAATGGAGTCGGTCAGACGGCGGCGCAGGCCCTCTTTCAGCACCAAGCAATCCACCACCAGCTCGATGGTATGTTTTTTATTTTTTTCGCAGGGGATGGTTTCGGTTAGATCATAGAGGATGCCATCCACCCGAACACGGGCAAAACCTTGTTTACGGGCATCCTCAAACACCTTTTGGTGCTCACCCTTTTTGCCACGGATCACCGGAGAAAGAACGATAAAACGCGTTCCCTCCCCCAATGCCTCCACCCGGTCGACGATCTGGTCGATGGTCTGGCGGGAGATTTCCTTGCCGCATTTGGGACAGTGCGGAATGCCCACGCGAGCCCAGAGCAGACGCAGATAATCATAGATCTCCGTCACCGTACCCACGGTGGAACGGGGGTTTTTGGAAGTGGTTTTCTGGTCAATGGAAATGGCGGGGGAAAGACCGTCGATACTGTCCACATCGGGTTTATCCATCTGACCCAAAAACTGACGGGCATAAGAACTGAGGCTTTCCACATAGCGGCGCTGACCTTCCGCATAAATGGTATCAAAGGCCAAACTGGATTTACCGGAACCGGAAAGCCCGGTAAAAACCACCAATTTGTCCCTGGGAATGGTCAAACTCACATTTTTTAAGTTATTTTCACGCGCGCCTTGAATGATGATTTTGTCGTTCATAAGCGTTTCCTCTTGCTGATATTTCGTTCCTAATATTATACCACAGAACCGGTCGGTACACAAGTATTATTTCAAACATAATTTCGTTTAAGGCACAGAAGCTACTTCCACTTCCGCCAGTTGTGGCCGAAAAAAGTAGTATATACTTACTTTTGTTCTTTTTGCTATAAATGTTTGCAGATTTATTCTTTTTTTAGTTGTTATTTTCCCCTTTCCGATGTTGCTTTTTTCTGCACTTTAGTGCTATAATACTCTTGGTAACCATTGCATTACACGCATGATAATAAAAAGAATAATCAGTGAGGTAATTGAGATGCACGCTTACGACAACATCAAGATTTTCACCGGCAATTCCAACCCTGCATTCGCCCAGACCGTATGCCATGAACTGTGGCTGCCCATGGGCAAGGCCACTGTCAGAACCTTTGCTGACGGCGAAGCTTCCGTTTCTCTGGAAGAAACCGTCCGTGGCGCCGACGTTTTTCTGATTCAGTCCACCTGCAAGCCCGTCAATGATCATTTGATGGAACTGCTGGTTATGATCGACGCATGCCGCCGCGCTTCCGCCGGCCGCATCACCGCGGTCATCCCCTACTTCGGCTATGCCCGTCAGGACCGCAAGGCCAAGAGCCGTGACCCCATCTCCGCCAAGCTGGTTGCCAATATGATCACCGCCGCCGGCGCTGATCGTGTGCTGACCATGGACCTGCACGCCTCCCAGATTCAGGGCTTCTTCGACATTCCTCTGGATCATCTGCTGGGCGCTCCCTCCTTCGTGGAGTACTACATGAACAAGTTCCCCGAGGATCAGTTCAACCACGAGGAATTCTGCGTAGTCTCCCCCGACGTTGGCTCCGTTGCCCGTGCCCGTAACTTCGCTCAGAAGGTTCACATGAATCTGGCCATCGTTGACAAGCGCCGCCAGAAGGCCAACGAATCCGAAGTAATGAACGTCATCGGTGATGTGAAGGGCAAGACCTGCATTCTGTATGATGACATGGTGGATACCGCCGGTTCTCTGTGCAACGCTGCCAAGGCTCTGGTGGAAGTGGGCGGTGCAAAGGAAGTTTACGCCTGCGCAACCCATGGTGTTCTCTCCGGTCCTGCTTATGACCGCATCGAGGCCAGCGTCATCAAGGAGATGCTGTTCCTGAACACCATTCCTCAGGTTGGCAACACTCCCAGCAACAAGATCAAGTTCCTGGATGTGGCTCCCATCTTCGCTCGTGCCATTGAGCATATCCACGGTGGCACCTCCATTGCTGATCTGTTCTAATGTTCGGCAGAAACAGCGAAACATGGCTCATCGTCGGTTTGGGTAACCCCGGCCGGGAATATGAGAATACCCGTCACAATGCCGGTTTCCGCGCATTGGACATCCTTGCCTCCAAGCTGGGCTGCAAGGTGGATAAAGCCAAATTCCAGGGTCTTTACGGCCAAGTGAATTACAAAGGCAGAAAATTGCTGCTGCTGAAGCCTCAGACCTATATGAATCTGTCCGGTCGAAGCGTGCTGCAATTGAGTGCATTTTTCCATGTGCCCCCTCAGAATATCATCATTCTGTTTGACGATATCTCTCTGGAGCCGGGTCGTCTGCGTCTGCGCAAGGACGGCTCTGCCGGTGGACACAATGGCATCAAATCCATCATTCAAGAGCTGGGCAGCCAGGAATTCCCCAGAGTGAAAATCGGTGTAGGCGCAAAGCCCCATCCGGATTTTGACCTGGCCAACTGGGTGCTGTCGGCTTTCACTGCGCAGGAAGAAAAGGCGCTGCAGCCTGCTCTGGAACGAGCCGCCGATGCGGCTTTGGCCATTGTGGAATTGGGCGTACCGGAAGCTTCCAACCGCTTTGGTGGCATGAAGTAATTTTGTTGAATAACCACGGAAAGGGGGATATTTCCCCCTTTCCGCATTGTTGCGTTGTCTAATAACCGCACGGAGGGATCCTATGGAACAACTGATATCCTTACTCAATACCATGCCGGAATACAAAACCCTGGTGCAGACACTGCAGCAGGGCGATTCTGCTGCGGTAACGGGCATTGGTCAGGTCAATCGCAGCCATATGATTGCAGGTCTGCGGAAAGAACTCAATCGTCCCATTGCCATCGTTTGTCAAGATGACATGGCCGCCCGTCGCCTGCAGGAAGAATTGCGATCCTTCCTGGGGGAAACTGCCCCCATTCTCCCCAGCCGTGAACTGACGCTGTATGACAGTGCGGTCGTCAGCCGTGCCTGGGAGCAGAAGCGGCTGCGGCAACTATACGATCTGTCTTTGGGCAAGGTTCCCCTGCAGATTTTCACTTGGGAGTCCCTTTCCCAGAGAACCATGCCAAAAAATGTGCTGCAGGCAGCGGCATTTTCTTTGGAAGCCGGGCAGGAATATGCACTGGATCACATCGTCAGCCGATTGATCCATGCCGGCTACAGCAGATGCGGCATGGTAGAAGGTCCGGGACAGTTCGCCCTGCGAGGCGGTATTCTGGACATCTACTCCCCCGCTGCCGACCGTCCTTTCCGCTGTGAGTTCTTTGGTGACGAATTGGACACCATGGGCTATTTCGAGCCGGACACCCAGCGCCGGACGGAGAATGTGGACTGCGTGGTGGTACTCCCCGTGGGCGAAACCCAGCCCAGACTTCACAACGAAGGTTTGGAGGGTTTGTGCAACGATCTGCGGAGCATGATCGCCCGGCAGCGCCGCCGCAAAAATCCCAACGAACAACTGATCCAGACCCTGCAGAAGGATCTGGAAAAATACGAGAACGATATCTCGAATCCCGCCTCCGACCGTTACATGGCGCTGATCTATCCGGAATTTGCCACCGCTGTGGATTATCTGCCGGCAGACGGCATTCTGGTTTTGTGCGATCAGGGCAGCCTGCACCGCACTTCCCGTACCCGTACAGAGGAGATGGGTATGCAGCTGGACAGCCTGCTGCAAAACGGATTGGTTGCCGGTGAACTGTGTGACTATGTGTGCCAATGGGAAGATTTCTGCAATCGGCTCAGCGGCAGAACCGTGGCCTATTTGGATTCTTTCTCCGGCGCTTCCTATCCGGAAGAAAATCGCCCCAAGCAGCTTCTGCCCATGATTGCCAAGCAACTGCCCAGCTATGGCGGCAATCTGGATGTGGCAGCATCCGACCTGGCCCATTATCAGAAAATGGAATTCCGCTGTCTGGTGCTTTGCGGCAGCCGCCGACGGGCGGAGATGCTGCAGGAAATGCTGCGGGAGAAGAATCTTTCCGCATTCTTGTGCATTCCCCTTGTTACCATGCCCAGCGAGGGACAGATCCTGCTGGCAGAAGGCACCCTGCCCTACGGCATGGAATATCCCAATGTGCGTCTTGCCGTGCTGACAGAAGGTCAGCTCATCAACAAGACCGCACCCAAGAAAAAGGCAGCAAAGAAAACTGCCACCAACCGGCAAAAACTAAATTCCTTTACGGATCTGTCCCCCGGCGATCTGGTGGTTCATGAAAACTACGGTATTGGCCGTTTTGTTTCCATGGAGCAGATCAAGGTGGATGGCGCCATCAAGGACTATGTGAAGATCGCCTATCAGGGTTCTGATACTCTGTTCGTTCCTGCCACACAGCTGGATATGGTCAGCAAATACATCGGCAACGGCGGCGAAGATGCCACCGTCAAGCTCAACAAGATCGGCACCGATGCATGGCAGAAAACCAAGACCAAAGCCAGAAAAGCCGCCAAGGACATGGCGGCGGAACTCATCAAACTCTATGCCGCCCGAAAGCGGCAGGAGGGCTTTGCCTTTGCGGCAGACACCCCCTGGCAGCAGGAATTTGAGGACAATTTCCCCTATCCGGAAACGGACGATCAGCTGCGCTGCATCGCGGAAATCAAGGGCGATATGGAATCTCCCATTCCCATGGATCGCCTGCTCTGCGGCGATGTTGGCTTCGGCAAAACCGAGGTTGCACTGCGCGCAGTGATGAAAGCCGTCATGGACTCCAAGCAGGTGGCCATTTTGGTGCCCACCACGGTGCTGGCACAGCAGCATTATCACACCGCGGTTTCCCGTTTCCGGGGTTTCCCGGTGAATATTGATGTGCTCAGCCGTTTCCGCACCACGGCAGAGCAGAACCGAACCCTGCAAAATGTAAGAGCAGGCTCTGTGGATCTGGTCATCGGCACCCATAAACTGCTGCAAAAGACCGTGCAGTTCAAGAATCTCGGTCTATTGATCATTGACGAAGAACAGCGTTTCGGTGTCAGCCACAAAGAACGGCTGAAGGAGCTGTCCCAAGGTGTGGATGTGCTGACCCTCTCCGCCACCCCCATCCCCAGAACATTGAACATGGCTCTCTCTGGTATTCGGGATATGTCCACCATTGAAGCGCCCCCCTCCGACCGGTATCCGGTGCAGACCTTTGTCATCGAGCACAATAACACCATTTTGGACGATGCCATCCGCCGCGAGGTGGAGCGAGGCGGTCAGGTTTACTATCTGCACAATCGGGTGGAGACCATCGACCAATGCGCTTCGGCACTCAAGCGGCGCATCCCCGGTCTTTCTGTGGCAGTCGCCCACGGAAAAATGGGCGAAGATGCGCTGGGCGATGTGATGCAGGCCATGGCAGATGGCGAAATTCAGGTATTGGTGTGCACCACCATTATTGAAACCGGCTTGGACATTCCCAATGCCAACACCCTCATTATTGAAAATGCGGATCGATTTGGTCTTTCCCAGCTGCATCAGCTCCGCGGCCGCGTGGGTCGTTCCACCCGTCACGCCTATGCATACTTCACCTACAAGCCCGATAAGGCTCTGACAGAAATCGCGGAAAAGCGACTTTCTGCCATTCGTGACTTTGCGGAATTCGGCTCCGGTTTCAAAATTGCCATGCGTGACCTGGAAATCCGAGGCGCCGGCAATCTGCTGGGTGCAGAGCAATCGGGCCACATGATGAGTGTGGGTTACGATATGTATCTGAAGCTGCTGGATGAAGCCGTTCTTGAAGAACGGGGCGAGAAACCCAAGGTGCCGGATTGCACCGCAGACTTGAATGTCACCGCCAATGTTTCCCAGGATTATGTTTCCCGGGGCGAGGAACGGATGGACCTGTATCGCCGTATGGCGGCCATCCGCACCCAAACGGATGCAGACGACCTGCTGGACGAGGTGATCGACCGCTATGGTGATCCTCCCAAGGGCGTGCTGAACCTCATTGACATTGCGCTGCTTCGTGCGGAAGCCAAGTGCTGCGGCATTATCGACATCCGTCAAAAAGCCAGCGATGTGATGCTGACTTTGGCTGAAATGGACTTTGAGTCCATCAGCATGATCTGCTCCACACCGGATTATAAGGATCGGCTTTTCTTCGTGGCAACCGCCAAGCAACCCACGCTTCGATTCAAGCTTCACAGCGGCAGCGACAGCTTGAAGCAGACCAAGGTGCTGGTGGCAAAAATGAAACAGCAAGTGAAGCAGGAAAACGCACAATAAAGAAGTGCTCATGCCTAAGGCGGGGCTCTATAAGACAGTATCCGCTTCAAAAGCAATCTTTTTATCCAATACAGCACAAAAGCGCTATGGTAGGCATCGACCTTACCATAGCGCTTTTTCTTATTTTGAAATAAAAACCTTCACTTTTGAAGTGCTTTGCAGTTTTGCCGCTTGGATTTTCTTTTGTAACAAGGAATAGCCACGCAGAAATACTTCGTGTATTTCAAGGGGTTATTCTGAAGTTACGGAGGAAAAGACTGAGGCAAAACCGAATAATGTCTTATGGTGCCCCGCCTAAAAGCATGAGCATTTTATTTTCACTTAGGACGAACTTCCAGATGGTACTCCACCTGGCCTGCGTCGGAATTTTCAATGGCGATGGAATACTGCAGATCCACCACGCCACCCTGCTGGCCAATGGTCGCCTCGATCATTTGGGCACAGACGGTGAGCATCAACGCGCCAAACTCCATTTGATACAGCGATTCATGGGGCACACCCTGCTGGAAGATCATTTTGGATTGCAGGCGTCCGGTTCGCTCCAGAATCACCAGACCCGGCTCCAAACGGAATGTGGTGGTAACACCGGCAAGACCCGTCAGCTCCGTTTCCTCATAACAGATATCCCAGCCGCCATCCCGCTCCTCCAGGGTTCCATCGGTCACCAGTTCGATGACATCCGGATCCTGGCCGGGATAATATTGCTTTCCGCAAAGGGAAAGAACCACATCTTTTTTCATTCGGATGCCTCCATTGCCAATGCCAGCAACTGATCCAGCAGCAATCCATACTCCACACCGCTGGCTTCAAACAGCTTGGGGTACATGGAAATGGATGTAAAGCCGGGCAGCGTGTTGATCTCATTAAAGACCATGCGGTTATCATCATAGGTCACAAAGAAATCCACGCGGCTAAGACCACGGCATCCCAACGCGCTATAGATCTTCACCGCGGCATCCCGGACCTGCTCCGCCACATCCTCGTCGATACGGGCGGGAATATAGGCCACGGAAGTGTCGGTGATATACTTTGCATCGTAATCGTAGAATTCCGCGCCGGAATCGATCTCACCGCAGATGGAGGCGATGGGGCTGTCATTACCCATGACTGCCACTTCCACTTCCCTGCCGCGGATAAATTCTTCAACCAGGATCTTCTCGTCATATTCTGCAGCCACCAGCAATGCCTTCTGCAGCGACAGGGCATCCGTTGCCTTGGAAACACCCACGGAAGAGCCGGTGCCGGCAGGCTTGACGAACATGGGGAATGTAAACTTTGCCTGCAACTGGGCCAGAATGGACTCCATTTTATGATGCAGTTCGCTTCTGCGAATCAAAGACCAGGCGGCCTGGGGCTGACCGATGTGATCCACCACCAGCTTGGTCAGGGTCTTATCCATGGACACAGCGGAGGCTGCCACATTGGGGCCTACGCAGGCAATACCGGCCAACTGCAGCAGACCCTGCACGGCACCATCCTCGCCATTTTCACCATGGAGCACCGGGAACACCACATCCAACTGGATATTGGTGACACCGTCCTGCTCAAAGCACAGCAGGCCTTGACCCCGTACGGGGGAAATGGCCACGGGGCAGTTATCCGGATGATTCTCCCACTGGCCATCGGGAAGCAAGGAATAGTCACTTCCGCGGTAATGGAACCAGCGACCATCCCGGGTAATGCCCACGGGGTAAATATTATACTTTTCCTGGTTCAAATTGTTCAGCACAGACTCGGCAGACCGCAGGGACACGGCATGCTCCGGACTCATGCCACCGAACAAAATGCACACATTGTGTTTTCTCACTTCAAAAATCCTCACTTTCAGGGCGCTGAATTATTTCAGCAGTGCCTCTCCGGCACGATAGATATCTCCCGCTCCGATGGTCAGAATCATATCTCCGGGACGGGCAATCTCTTTTAAGCAGGCGGTCACTTCCGGCAGGGTTTCGCAGTAAATTGCACCGGGGATTTGCGCCTGCAAATCACGGGAAGAAATGCCCACAGTATTTCTCTCCCGGGCCGCATAAATCTCCGCCAGAACCACCACATCCGCTTTTTTCAGTTCCGTTACAAAATCATCAAACAACGCTTTGGTACGGGTATAGGTATGGGGCTGGAAGGCCACCACAAGGCGCTGCGCACCGGCAGAACGGACTGCCTCGATGGTTGCTGCCAACTCACCGGGGTGGTGGGCATAATCATCATAGATTTCTGCGCCATTGAACCTGCCCTTATACTGCATACGACGGTCTGCACCGCGGAAAGACTCCAGACTTTGAGCCGCCACCGCTCCGTCGATGCCCATGAGCCAAGCTGCGCCCATGGCAGCCAATGCATTGAGTGCATTGTGCTTACCCAGCACGCTCAGCTCCAGATGGCAGTAAAATTCTCCGTTGCACTGCACATCCAGTTGGCGCCAATCCCCGGAAGGATTCACACCCCGGACGCAATTATTCGCTCCGAGGCCAAAGGTAGTTACTTGCAAGCCTTCTACCGCCTGCAATGTATTAAAATCATCTCCGTTGACCAAAATATGGTCAGTAGCCAAGGCAGCAAACTGACGGAAGGAACCTTGAATCTGCTGCAGATCCTTAAAATAATCCAAGTGATCTGCCTCGATATTCAAAATAATGGCCAAGCTGGGGAAGAAATTCAAGAAAGAGTCGCAATACTCACAACTCTCCAGCAAAATGGTATCGCCATTACCCACCCGGTGACCTGCGCCCAACAGCGGCAGAAAGCCACCGATCATCACAGTAGGATCGGTCTCGGCTGCCATCAGCACATGAGCCAGCATGGAAGTGGTCGTGGTCTTACCATGGGTGCCGGAAACACAGACCGCATGGCGATAAGACTGCATAATGACGCCCCATGCCTGCGCCCGTTCAAACACCGGAATGCCCAGCACGCGGGCCGCGGCAATCTCCGGATTGTCGTTATGGGCGGCGGCAGTGCGGATGATACAGCAAGCGCCGTGAATATTTTCCGCCCGGTGTCCGATCTCCACATGGATGCCCTTGGCGATCAGCTCATCGGTGGAAACAGAAGAATTCATATCGGAGCCGGTTATATGCAGACCCATTCCCTGCAAGACCAGACCCAACGGCCGCATGGATACGCCACCAATGCCCACCAAATGCACATGATTGCCGGGGGAAAGGAATTTCTTTAGTGCTTCAATACGGTTCTCCATGGTGTCACCATCCTCTTACTTTTTCTATGCCAGTATTTTATTATACAACATCTGCGTTCTCTTTACAACTGTAAATCTCGCCAAATCAATCCTTCTTTTCCCTATTTTTTAGGTTTTTTCCCCTAAAAATCAAACCCAGATGCCGATTTTGGCATCTGGGCGGAAGCGGGTGTAATTACTCGGCTACCAGCGCATGCTGCTGGCAGTATTTGATGATGCCGCGGCGGGTCACAATGCCAATAAAGGTATCCTTATCATCCACAACGGGGACAAAATTCTGATAAGTTGCACGCTCGATCAGCTCATGCATGGAGGTATTGACCCGAACGGGAATATTATCCTTACGGCGGGCAATCTCCATGATTCGACGGGCTTCTGCCTGGCGCATATCCATGTAGCACATGTTCTTCAGCGCCCACAGCAAATCACCTTCTGTCAATGTACCGCGGTACTCACCGCGACGGTTCAAAATGGGCAGTGCTGCAAATCCAACAGCTTCCATTTTTTCCAGGGCCTGACGGATGGTGAAATCATCGTATACAAAATGGCACATGGCCTTGGGTGTTAAAAAGAATAAGATATTATTCATAAGATCTCCTTTGACAGTCGCATTTCCTTCTTCATTCTGTATACATTATAGCACATGCAACGGAATAAAACATGAAGAATTATTGTACAATAAGCCTTTTAAGTGCCGAATTTTTCCGCCCATCTTTGTGCACTTCTTCCAATTTTAGAGAAAAATCAGTTTGTTGCAAAGGCATCATAATCCAGTGTAATTCACACGAATACACTTGATTTTTAGGGGCGAATATGCTACGATAAACAAAAAATTATGGAGGTTTCACCATGGCAAACAAATATGCAGGCACTCAGACTGAAAAGAACCTGATGACCGCTTTCGCTGGCGAAAGCGAGGCTCGCAACAAGTACACCTACTTTGCTTCCAAGGCTAAGAAGGAAGGCTTTGAGCAGATTTCCGCACTGTTTTTGAAGACCGCTGACAACGAGAAGGAGCACGCCAAGCTGTGGTTCAAGGAGCTCGACGGCATCGGCAGTACCGCTGAAAATCTGGTTTCCGCCGCCAACGGTGAGAACTACGAGTGGACCGACATGTATGCCGGTTTCGCCAAGACCGCTGAGGAAGAGGGCTTCCCCGAACTGGCTGCCAAGTTCCGCATGGTGGCAGCCATCGAAAAGCACCACGAGGAGCGCTATCGCGCCCTGCTGCACAATGTGGAAACTGCCGCCGACTTTGAAAAGAGCGAAGTGAAGGTTTGGGAATGCCGCAACTGCGGTCACATTGTGGTAGGCACCAAGGCACCCGAGCTGTGCCCCACCTGCGCCCATCCCAAGGCATACTTCGAGATCCACGCAGAAAACTACTAAGATACGCAAAAAGCCGCAGACCCAACGGTCTGCGGCTTTTCTTTATTCTTCGGTCTGCTCAGCAAGATCGTCCAGCAGCATGGTATCTGAGCCATCTTCGATGGTCTGCCCTGCCATGCAGGCGGCAAATTGCTTGCCGGTCATGGATTCGTTTTCCAGCAGGTAATCCACTACCTTCTGGAAAGCATCGGAATTATCGGCCAGCAGCTGCTTGCAGTGGTCATAAGCCTTATCAATGAGGACCTTCACCTCGTCATCGATGGTGGCGGCCACCTTTTCAGAATAGCTCTTGGTGGTCTGGTAATCACGGCCGATGAACACTTCCCCACCGTCCAGATAGCTGACAGTGCCCAAGCGCTCGCACATACCGTAGCGGGCCACCATATCCCGAGCCAGTTTAGTAGCCCGTTCAATGTCATTAGAGGCGCCAACGGAAATATCACCCACATACAGCGCCTCCGCCACACGACCGCCCAACAAACCCACGATCTGTTCATACATCTCGTTGCGGGTCATATTGGCAGAGTCATCTTTGGGCAGGGACCAGGTAGAACCCAGGGACTGGCCACGGGGCACGATGGTCACATGCTGCACGGGGCTGGCGGTGGGCAGGAAGTACATGGCCACGGCATGACCTGCCTCATGGATAGCGGTGGTCTTCAGGTCCTGACGCTGACGCACATGGCTGCGCTTGGCAGGACCGGCCGTGATCTTCATCATGGCCTCGTTAATGTCCGCCATGGATAGCGCCTGCCGATTGTCACGGGCAGCCATAATGGCCGCTTCGTTCAGCAGGTTGCTCAGATCCGCACCGGTAAAGCCGGGGGTTGCACGGGCCACGGTTTTCAGATTCACCTGCTCATCCAGGCGCTTATTCTTGGCATGGACCTTGAGAATCTCGGTTCTGCCCTTTACATCGGGGCGACCCACATAGATCTGGCGGTCAAAACGACCGGGACGCAGCAGCGCAGGGTCCAGGATATCAGCACGGTTGGTGGCTGCCAGAACGATGACACCCTCGGTACGGCCAAAGCCGTCCATTTCCACCAGTAACTGGTTCAGAGTCTGCTCACGCTCATCATGTCCGCCGCCCATACCGGTGCCACGCTTGCGACCCACCGCATCGATTTCGTCAATGAAAATGATGGCGGGGGCGATTTTTTTCGCCTGGGCAAACAGGTCACGGACACGGCTGGCACCCACGCCCACATACAGTTCCATAAAGTCCGAACCGGACAAGGACAAAAACTGCACATCCGCCTCACCTGCCACTGCACGGGCAAGCAAGGTCTTACCGGTGCCGGGAGGGCCCACCAGCAAAATGCCGTGGGGAATTCGGGCGCCGATCTGGGTGTACTTCTTGGGGTCACGGAGGAAATCCACCACCTCCGCCAGTTCCTGCTTTTCCTCGTCCGCGCCGGCCACATCGTCAAAGGTGACCTTTGCGCCATCGGGAACACCCAGAACTGTACGGGCTTTGCCGAAATTGTTCATGGAATTGGCTTGATTTGCCCTGCCTGCCAGCATGAACCAAAGGATCATCAGCACCAGACCCACGATCAGCAGGGGCAGGATCAGATCATACACAGAGAACGCCTTCTCTACGGCAAAGTCATAGCTTTCCAAAATACCAGCTGCCTGCTGGCTCTGGATCAAATCCCACATTTCCCGGCGGAAGGCATCGGCGTCCGCCATTTTTGCCGACACTTCGGTTTCACCCTTATAGGGATTATGCAGGTTCAGGATAATGGTATCTCCGGAAACGGTGAAGCTTTTGACCTGCTCCTTTTCAAACAGATGTACCACATCGGAATAAGCGGGTCCCTGGTTCAGATTGGAAATAAGACCGCTGACCAGCGTGAAAATCACCGCCAGGATGATAAGATAGGTAAATACCGGAATTGCTTTGCGCTGTTTCAAATCAAAGATTCTCCTTATTTTGCATATGCTTCGGGCTTCAAAATGCCCAGATAGGGAAGATTGCGGTAAGCCTCATCATAGTCCAGGCCATAGCCCACCACAAAGGCATTGGGAATGGGGAAACCCACATAGTCAGCTTCCAGGGTAATGCCGGGGGCACGGCCCTCGGGCTTGTCCAAAAATGCGCAGATCTTCAGCGATGCCACGCCCTTGGCCTCCAAATATTTGCACACTGCCTGCAGGGAACGGCCGGTATCCAGAATATCTTCCAGAATCACCACATGACGACCTGCCAGATCCTGCTTGACATCCTGCAAGATCATCACACTACCGGTGGACTGGGTGCCCTGGTAGGAAGAGATCTGCATAAACTCCATTTCACAATGGGCATCAAACGCACGGATCATATCGGCATAGAATACCACCGCACCCTTGAGAATGCAGATGAACACCGGGTTCTTATCCCCATAATCCCGCAACAGTTCTACGCCCAGCTCGCGAATACGGTTTCTGATCTGCTCCTCGCTCAGCAGAATTTCCTGAATATTCTTGTGCATAAATTCCTCCAAAAATTATATTTCTGTAATAACGAACTGCATTGCTGGCAGTTCCATGGGAATTCTTTTTTGGTCAGCACCAATGCCATAAACCGCCAGCACCCCTTCCCCATCGGTCAGCACCGGAACAAGGGATCGCTGGGAGGCAGGGATCTTACGGTCAATAAAAAGCTTTTTCAGTGTTTTGCTGCCACCGCTCAGGTGGATACTGTCCCCGGTTTGGCGGCTTCGCAGCCAAACATCACCGGATATCTGCAAGGTAAAGACCGTATCCGTATTGATGATCTGCTGCGCAGGGCAGCAGGTGATTTTCAGTCCCAATTGGGGAAGCACCGTTTCACCGGGACATTGCAACTTCACCGGCTGCAACTGCCCCTGGGGCATGACACGCAGGGTGCCATAGCAGCGTTCCACGGTGACTCCGCCGGGTAGTTCCGCCCGGGCAGAAGGCTTTGAGGAAAACACCAAATTCTGCACCATGGAAATGTGACGGTATTCCGGTTCCCGGACACCGTTTTCTTTCAAAAAATTCTCCAAAATACGGCTGCGCAGCGCAGGCTCCATCTGCCGCAGCGCCTCCACTTCCAAGGTGGATGCCCGGGCAGCAGCCTGCTGCAAATAAGCCTCATCCTGCCGCAGCGATAATGCCATGGTTGTTAAATTTTCCGCCAGACGGGGGTTCTCCGCCGTCAGCAGGGGCATCACATGATGCCGCAACCGGTTCCGGAGGAAATCATCGGTGGTGTTGCTGCTGTCGGTCACATACTGCAAACAGTATTCTTGCAAAAAATCCAGCACATCCTGCCGGGTAACCGTCAGCATGGGGCGAATGAGTTTTTTCGTTTGGGGTGTGATGCCGCCCAGACCTTTCAGTCCCGTGCCCCGCACCAAATGCATGAGCACCGTTTCCGCATTATCATCTGCGGTATGGGCAGTGGCAATTTTGCCGGGCAAAGTGTCAAAGAAGGCATAGCGGGCTTCCCGCGCGGCTGCCTCCAGCCCCTTCTTCCCGGGCTTGACAGGGGCTGTGCCCACATGCAGGGGAATATCATATCGGTCGCACAAGGTGCGGACAAAATCTTCATCCCGATCCGATTCTGCGCCCCGCAACTGGTGGTTGAAATGGGCGGCAGAGAGATGAAACTGCAATTTCTGCTGCAAAAGATAGAGCGTAAACAGCAGCGCAACCGAATCTGCGCCACCGGAAATGGCGCACACCACCTCATCACCGGGCACAATCAGCTCATATCGGCGGACAAAGGCGGTGAGCTTATTCAGCATGCTTCCACTCCCGGTCCGTAAAGGCTTGGTACTGTCCGATCCATTGCAGCTTCACCGTACCGGTTTCACCATGACGGTTCTTCGCCACGATACATTCGGCAATACCCTTATCCTCAGAATTTTCATGATAATATTCATCGCGGTAGAGGAACATGACAGAGTCAGCATCCTGCTCGATGGCACCGGATTCACGCAGGTCGGAGAGGATCGGACGCTTATCCGTACGGCTTTCCACCGCACGGCTCAGCTGGCTCAAACAGACCACGGGGACATTGAGTTCCTTGGCCATGATCTTCAGCGAACGGGAGATTTCACCCACCACGGTGACACGGTTGTCACCGCCCTTGCCATAGCCGGAGCCCTGCATCAACTGCAGGTAGTCAATGATCACAAGACCCAAATTGTCCAATCGGCGGCACTTGGCGTTGATATCCGCCACGGTGACCGAGGGGTTATCGTCAATGCGGATGTCCATCTGGCTCAAGGCTGTGGATGCCATGCAAAGCTTGACCCACTCATCCTCGCTGAGCTTACCGGTGGCAAGCTTCTGCAGTTCCACAAAGCTTTCGCTGGCAAGAAGTCTCATG
The DNA here is from genome assembly GCA_017646545.1 of Oscillospiraceae bacterium. Taxonomy (GTDB): domain Bacteria; phylum Bacillota; class Clostridia; order Oscillospirales; family Oscillospiraceae; genus Faecousia. The sequence continues at coordinate 15,072 of JAGCMI010000025.1, forward strand.
GCCAGCTGTTCACGGGACATTTCCAAGTTGAAAATGGCCACGGTTTTCTTATATTTTTTGGCCACATTCACACCAATATTCAGGGCAAATGCGGACTTACCCATGGCAGGACGGGCTGCCACGAGCAGCAAGTCGGATTTGTTCAGACCATTGATCTTGGTATCCAGATCCCGCATACCGGTGGACAGACCGGGAATGGCGGAGTCGGACTGGCTCAGTTCTGTAAGGCGGTCATACACCTTATGAAGCACCGTGGCAATATGCTCCAGAGAGTCGCCACGCTCGCCCTTACGCAGGGCGTAGATCTTCTTTTCCGCAGATTCCAGCATTTCTGCCGGGGTTCCCACTTGAGATTGCACCGTTTCGGAAATATCCACCGCTGCCTGCGCAAGACCACGAAGCATGGCCTTATCCGCAACGATATTGGCATAACGCACCGCATGGGCTGCAGTGGGGGTGATCTCCATCAGCTGCAGGATATAGTCCCGGGAATTATCACGATGGGTTCCCAGTTCCCGCATCTTATCCAAAACCGTCACCGGGTCAATGGTCTGGGAGTAATTGAACATGGTATAAATGGCCTCAAAAATCTCCCGGTTCTGCTGCAGGTAGAAATCTTCCGGCTTAATCAGACCGATTACATCCGCCACACAGCGGCTATCGATCAGGATAGAGCCCAACACCGCCTGCTCTGCCTCCAAAGACTGGGGCATCTGCCGGGTCAGCAGTTCTTCCTCCATGGCCATATTCATTCTCCTCTCTATATAAAGATATTGTCATTATGGGCGCTGTGCCCAAGGGATAAACTTATGCTTCCTCGATCTTGACGGTCAAAGGTGCGCTGATCTCGTAACCCAGCTTGCAGGTGACGGTATAGGTGCCCACATTCTTGATATTCTCGTTCAGAACGATCTTACGCTTATCCAGCTTGATGCCCTTCTTCTCCAGAGCAACGGCAATTTCTGCATTGGTCACGGCACCGAACAGACGGCCTGCACCGCCGCCCTTGGCGGTGACGGTGAGGGTCATCTCACGCAGCTTATTGGCAATGGCCAGCGCCTCTGCCTTTTCACGGGCAATGCGCTCAGCGGTGGCCTTATCGTTCATATTCTTGGTGTTGATGGCGTCGGTGGTGGCTTCAATGGCCAGCTTTCTGGGCAGCATGAAGTTGCGGGCGTAGCCGTCGGAAACCTCCAGCATCTGGCCCTTCTTGCCCTTGCCCTTGACATCCTGTAACAGAATCACTTTCATAAATCAATTCTCCTATTCTAACCGGTGTGGCAAAGGTATCGCCCTGCCACATCTTGTGTTTTACTGTTCGTAGTATTTTTCAATAGAGGCAACCAGATCATCCAGAACCACCTGGATGCTGCTGCCGTAAATCTGGGCGCCGGCTGTGGCGGTATTACCGCCGCCGCCCAAAGGCTCCAGAATCATCTGCACATTGGCATCACCGATGCTACGGGCAGAAATATTCACATTATCACCATCGGGATAAAGCACGAAGGAACAAGTGATGCCGGAAATGTTCAGCATCTCGTCCGCTGCCTGGGCAGCCAACACACGGGTAGTGCCGGTATTGAGGGCTGCAATTGCAATCTCCTTGCGATACAGACGGGCGGATTTGATGATCTGATACTTGGCCATGGTTTCCTGGAAGTCACTCTGCAGCAATTTCTTGACCTCCACCGTATCCGCACCCAGACGGCGCAGCACCGCTGCTGCCTCGAAGGTACGCTCACCGGTACGCACATTGAAATTCTTGGTATCCAGGAAAATACCGGCCATCAAGCTCTTGGACTCGATGGGCAGCACCTCTTTCTTATCCACAGAGTACTGCAGCAATTCCGTCACCAGTTCGGAGGCAGAGGATGCATAAGGCTCGTGGAGGTTCACCACCACGGGATCGATATACTCGGAAGCACGACGGTGATGGTCGATGACACAGACACGGCTCATGGCATCCAGCAAAGGACGGCACTCCACCTGATCGGGACGGTTGGTATCCACCACAATCAGGGTGCTGCGGTTATCTGCCATCAGCAGGGCATCATCACCGCTGATAACGGCATTGGCATATTCCGGCACCTGCAAGATCTCCGCCAGCAGCTGCTTGGACACATTCCGCTCCTTATCCAGCACGATGTGGAATTTCTTATTCTTCTTACGGCACAGGCAGGCAACGCCCACTGCGGCGCCCACAGAGTCCAAGTCCGCATTGCGGTGACCCATAATGAACACCTGGCTGCTGTTGCCAATGAGTTCCAGCAGGGAGTTGGCCGTCACGCGGCTACGCACCTTACTTCTGCGGTCTGCTTCCTTGGCACGGCCGCCAAAGAAATTAAAGTTCAGGCGATCCTTCACCACCGCCTGGTCACCGCCACGGCTGAGGGCCATTTCGATGGAAAGGGCGGCAAAATTATAGCTTTCTTCAAAATCCTTACCGTCTACGCCCAGACCAATGGAGATGGAGGCTGCAAGACCGGTGGGATTGACGATACCGTGGACATCCTCCAGAACGGAGAATTTCTCCTGCATGGCGCTGTCTAAGTCCCGCTTTTCAAACACCAGCAGGTAGCGGTTACGCTCCAGCTTACGCAGCAGGCCATGATAGCCCTCTGCCCAGGTGGTGATGGCGTTGTTAATATCGGCATCCATGGTGGAAATGGTACTCTCGGACAAGTTCATGGTCAGCTCCTCGTAGTTATCCACCAGAACGATGGCCACCACGGGACGGGAACGGATGTATTCATCACGAACCTGATACATTTCCGTCATGTCGCTGAGGTAGATCATACCCAGCAGCATGCCTGCATGCTCTTCCGGATGCACCAAGGTGCCATAAATGCGGTAACGGCGGCTGCCCACAGTGACATCATAGGGATATTCACTCTTGCCGTTGGCCAGCCATTCCATGGAAATGCCGGGCAGCAACTGGTCAATGCGATCCTCCGGCAGGCGCTCTGTCATGCCGGTGACGGAAACAAAGCGGTCACTGGCCCAGATGACACCGTTATCCCCCAATCGAACCATTGCCATGGGAAGCGGGCACTCCGTTCCCTTGGATGTAAAATCGGCAGTCTGGAAAGCCTCCTGCACAAAGGCCTGGATCTCATGGTTGCGGCGGTTGCGGGATACCATATAGATGACGGTCATGATTACCGTCAGGCCAAGGCCAATGCCCGCCAGATAGAAATTGCGCATTCCCGCTGCCGCCAGACAGAAGCACAGCATCACAATGAAACAGCCACTGTAACCGGGCTGGAAAGTCTTTCTTACCTTTTTATCCATAACACTCGCCTCCAAAATGGACATTACTGTCCATGATATTGTTATAGTCCGTATCATTATATCAAAATCCCCCTTGCTTGGCAACTGCTTTTATGATTTTCTTATAATTTTCGTAAAAAACCTGTCGAAAAAATTATGTATACTTTTTTTCATTTCTGTGTTATACTATGGAGGCATGAGTCGGGTAGGCAGCCCCGACCGCACAGTATTTTTGAATAATCAGCAGGCGTTTTCCCGAAAAAAGGCGATGCAGGGCCACTTTTTTGGGTGCGGTTGCCTGCTTTGTTGTGCCCATTTTGGGTTTAATCATCGAAAGGAGTATCTGTTTGGCAGAAAAATTGAAAATCATCCCCCTTGGCGGTCTTGACGAGATCGGCAAGAACATCACGGTGCTGGAATACGGCAAGGATATGATTGTGGTGGACTGCGGCCTTGGTTTCCCGGACGAGGATATGTACGGTGTGGATCTGGTGATCCCCGACTTTTCCTATCTGGTGCAGAATAAAAGAAAACTCAAGGGTATGTTCATTACCCACGGTCACGAAGACCACATTGGCTCCATCCCCTACTGTATGCGGGAGGTCAACTGTCCCATTCACGGCACCGCCATGACCAACGGCCTCATCAAGCTGAAGCTGGAAGAGCACAAGCTGGCCGACAAGGTCAAACTCATCACCCACCAGCCCGGTGACATGGTGAAAGCCGGTTGCTTTACCGTGGAATTTATTCATGTGAATCACTCTATTGCCGACGCGGTGGCCTTTGCCATCCACACCCCTCTGGGTCCGGTGATCATGACCGGCGACTTTAAGATCGATCCTACTGCCGGTGACGGCATGATGGATCTGGCTCGTCTGGGTCAGTTGGGCAACGAAGGTGTGCTGGCGCTGTTGGCGGACTCCACCAATGTGGAGCGGGCCGGCTATACCCCCAGTGAAAATCTGGTGACCGAAAGTTTGGATCGGCTGTTCAAAAACTGCGATGAGCGAATCATCATCACCACCTTTGCCTCCAATATGCATCGACTGCAATCGGTGCTGAACATTGCCCACCGTCATGGCAGAAAAGTGGCTGTTACCGGACGGAGCATGGAAAATATGCTGAAGGTGGCGCAGGAACTGGGCTATCTGAAAGTGCCGGCCAACACCATTGTGGATCTGGCCAACATCAAGAGCCTGCCCAAAAACAAGATCGTCATTATGTCCACCGGCTCCCAGGGCGAAAACATGTCCGCCCTGCACCGCATGGCATTCAACACCCACCGGCAGGTGGATATCGTCGCCGGTGACCGGATCATCATTTCCGCCTCCGCCATCCCCGGCAACGAAAAGGCCGTGTCGAAGATCATCAACGCCCTTTACCGCAAAGGTGCGGATGTGATCTATGACAAGAGCGAAGGTCTGCATGTATCGGGTCACGCCTGTCAGGAGGAACTGAAGATCGTGCACGGTCTGTGCAAGCCCAAGTTCTTCATCCCCGTCCATGGCGAACAGCGTCACCTGCAGATCCATGCCAAGCTGGCAAAGGCCATGGGTATGCTGCCCAAGCACATCGTCATTGGCGAGATGGGCACCACCATTGAACTGACCGCCAAAACCGCCAAGCTGGGCGCGGTTGTACCCTCCGGCATTGTGCTGGTGGACGGCACCGGTGTGGGCGATGTGGGCAGTGTGGTGCTGCGGGATCGCAAGCATCTGGCCGAGGACGGCATGATCGTGGTTTGCATCAACATCAGTGCCGAAGACGGCGGCATCATCACCGGCCCCGACATCATCACCCGCGGCTTTATCTATGTAAAGGAATCCGACGAGCTGATGGATGATCTGCGACTGATTGCCATGGAAGCCATTGACCGCTGCTGCCGCAAGCGGATCCGGGATCATGCAGCCATCAAGTCCGCCATTAAAAATGACCTCAGCGGCTATCTGTACAAGACCACCAAGCGCAATCCCATGATCCTGCCCGTCATCATGGAAATCTAAAAATTACCGCCCTTTTTCGTGTTGAAAAAGGGCGGTTTTTGTGGTTTAATAAGGGTATGTAATCACTTGGGTTCCCGGCCTTCACCGAAGATGCGAACCATTTCCCGGGTGAGGCTGATGCCGTCATCCTTGGCAGGCAGATCGCTGCGGTCAAACCAGGCAGCGCTGGCCAATTCCTTCTCATCCAGATGGATCTCATCTGATCCATCCAAATCGCAGAAATAGCCGATGGACAGATTGCCGGCAATACCCCAGGGCTGGCTCTTATAATAGCGGATGTTCTTGACCTTCAGCCCCACTTCTTCCATCACTTCACGGGCAACTGCTTCCTCTGCTGTTTCACCGATCTCAATGAAGCCGGCAAGCAGGCCATAGCGAGTTGTACCCCGACCCGCATACTGGCTGAGCACCAGACGGTCACCGTCGGTCAAGGCAATGATCACCGCAGGGGCGATCCGGGGGAAGATCATATTACCACAGCTACGGCAGCGCATCATCCGTTCTACCCCATCATGCTCCGTGGGCGCGCCGCAGCATCCGCAGAACTGGTTATTGCGATACCAGCAGTAAAGATGCCAGGCGGTCATCACACCGAAGCAGAGACTTTTGGAAGTCAGTTCCCGCAGCGTGGCCACCTTTTCGTAAACAAAGCCGGCATCGGGGCAAGCGCCTGCTCGACCCATCCACATAAACACATTGGTGTTCTGCAAATTGAAAATATACTGCAATTTGCCGCTGTGCCAATGTTGCCAATCATCACACCATGTGCTTACCTGCTGCCATGTGGGCAGGTGCAGGATGCCCTGTTCATCCCGGTGCAGCAGCACCGCACCATCTTGAAAACAAGCCACCTGATCCAGCTGCTGAGGCTGCTGGGGATGGTACTGATTATCCAGTTTTCCGAAGTCCAAATCCTGAATCACAATTACTTCCTCCTTCTGTTTCTTTTTTCATCGTAGCATAAAACAGAGGAAATTTCAACCTTGTGTCATAAGATAAAGGAGCCGCCTATGCGCTATTATTTCGCCCCCATGGAGGGCATCACCGACAGCATTTACCGTCGCATCCATCACAAATATTTCCCGGGGTTGGATCGATACTACATGCCCTTCCTCTCCCCCACCATGCACCGCACCCTGACCCACAAGGAAAGCCGGGAACTGCCCATGGCAGGAAGCGAAGACTTTGTGGCCATCCCCCAGATTCTGACCAAGATCCCGGAGGATTTTCTCTGGGCGGCGCAGGTCTGTCAGCAGCGCGGTTATGAAGAAGTCAACTTGAATATCGGCTGTCCTTCCGGCACGGTGGTGGCCAAGGGCAAGGGCGCCGGCATGCTGCGAAATGTGTCGGAACTGGATGCTTTTCTGGATAAGATTTTTGCGGAAAGTCCCATTGCCATCAGCGTCAAGACCCGGCTTGGCATCGAAAGCCCGGATGAATTCCCCGCTATTTTGGATGTGCTCAATCAGTATCCCATTCGGGAACTGACCATCCACCCCCGGGTGCGGAAGCAGTTTTATAAAGGCGATGTGGAAATGCAGATGTTCCGCTATGCTGCAGACCACAGCCGCAACCAACTCTGTTACAACGGCAATCTCAACTCCCTAGAGGATATTGCTGCATTCACCGCCCAATTTCCCCAGATCGATGCGGTGATGATCGGCCGCGGACTGATCGGTGACCCGGGCATGCTGGTTCCCGGCGGCACCGATAGAAAGGCATTGGAAAGTTTTACCGCAGAACTGCTGGAAACTTATATTGAGGTGTTCGGCGGCGCCCGCAATGCCATGTTCCGCATGAAGGAAAACTGGGGCTTTTTGCTGCACCGCTTCGAAGACAGCGAGAAACTGGGTAAACAGTTAAGAAAAACCACGGATGTGGAGGAATACCGCGCCATCACCGCCCAGATCTTCCAGAGTCTTCCTCTGGCAGGGCGGCTGCAGGCGGATTGGTAAGTTGTTATTCCTGCAAAATTCCATTTTTATTGACGATTTTTCTCCCCTATGGTATAGTGAGAATACTCCTAAACTGAACAAATACAGGAGGCGATTATGGATAACATGATCTTTAACCCTCTGGAAGACTACGAAAAAACCTACAAAGAACGACACAATGGCCATGTGGAGGCATTTTTCAAAGAGTTGGAAGATAAATCCCGGGTCAACGCAGCCGAAAACCGCGCAACTGTCGCCAAGTATCGAGCGCAGCAGGAAAAGGCGGACAAGGTCAGGAAAAAAGCAGGTTTGTTAAAAGGCTTGCGGATCACCGCCATTGTTGTGATGGTGATATCCGTATTAATCGCCATTTTGCTGTTTATTATTGCCCAGATCCTGCCCGGCGTTCTGCTTTTGGTATTGGCGGGCGCTTTGCTGGCCATTGTGCTGGCGGTGCTGGGTCCCCGGATCAAAAATCTAAATCAAATCTACGAACAGGAAAATGCCGCTGCGCAACAGCTTTTACAGACCTGCTGGCAGCAAATGGAACCGCTGAACCGCTTGTTCGGGAATTGGGACGGCATCTCGCTGCTGGAAAAAACCATTCCCCGCTTTGATTTTCAGCCCGCCTTCTCCGTCACTCAGGAAAAGGATATGCTGGACAACTACAATTTCCAGCCCTATGACGATGAGGAGCATTCCGTGCTCGACACCCTCTCCGGTACCTACAACGCCAATCCCTTCCTCTACGAGCGCCGGCTGGTACATGAAATGGGTCTGGAAACCTATCACGGACAAAAGACCATTTACTGGACCGAAAGCTATCGGGACAGCAACGGCCGCAGACAGACCCGGCGTCGCAGCCAGACTCTGCATGCCACTGTAACCAAGCCCAAGCCCTTCTACCGCACCGAAACCAAACTCTACTACGGCGCGCAGGCCGGCCCGGATTTGAGTTTTACCCGCGATAATAAGCATTTGGAAAACAAGAGCGACCGAGCCATTGATGCCATGGTACGCAAGGGTGAACGGAAGCTGCAGAAGAAAGCAGAAAAGGCATTGGAAAACAACCAGAACTTCATGGGCATGACCAATACGGAGTTTGATGTGCTGTTCGATGCCCTGGACCGGGATCACGAAGTGCAGTTCAGACTACTCTTCACCCCCTTGGCGCAGACCAATATGGTGGATCTGCTCCGCAGCGAAACCGGATACGGTGATGATTTTGACTTCTACAAAAAGCGCCGTATGAATACCATTGTGACAGAACATTCCCAGCATCGGGATCTGCTGCTTTCCCCGAAGTCCATGCAGTCTTACGATTACGATGAGGTGAAAACCAAATTCCGCAACTGCCACAATGAATATTTCAGAAGCATCTATTTTGATTTTGCGCCGCTGCTTGCGCTGCCCGTGTATCAAGAGCGCCCCGTCCATTCCCTGCATCCGCTGCCGGAGAACTACCAGCGCTATTCTATCCGGGAATACGAAGTTCTGGCCAACGCCATGGACAGCCATCAGCTGGTTCACCCCAGAAGCCGCACCAAGGCCATTTTGAAAGCGATTCATACATCCAGTCAGGGCAGCACCGATACCGTCCGTGTCACCGCCTATTCCTATGACACCATTCCCAGAGTGGATGTGGTTGCCGTCCTTGGCGGCGACGGAAGAATGCATGGTGTGCCCGTGCATTGGCAGGAATATCTGCCTCTGGAGGCTCGCAATGAAGTGTACATCGGCACCGACAGCAAAAATGCAAACATTCATAAACACGGTCTATACGCCCGTGTATCAAAGTAAAAAGGAGAAATCATATGGCAAATTTACTGGATGAACTGAACCCCGAAGTCCGTGAAGAGGGCTTGGACACCAATGTCATCGCCAAGAAGATCCCCGTTAAGGTGGGCGTCGGCTCCACTATTTTCGAGATCCTGCTGTGGCTGCTGGGTATCATCCCCGGTGTGGTGTTCCTGTTTATGAAGATCAAGGCAAAGAACTACTTCAGCCAGCTGGAACAAAAGATTCAAGCAAACGCTTCTCAGATCGACAACTATCTGGAGCAGCGGGTCATCGTTCTGCAGAACTGCGCCCGTCTGCTGGATAAGGCCATTGATCTGGATAAGTCCACTTTTGAAAACATCGCCCGTTACCGCTCCGGCAAGGCATCTGACTCCGATGCTGCCAGAAACGAACTGGTGACCAATCTGGATCAGCTGGCCAACAATGTGCACGTGGCCTTTGAGAACTATCCCGATCTGCAGGCACATCAGCAAATCCGCGATGCCATGCAGCAGAATATGTACCTGCAGCGTGAGATCACCGCAGCCCGCGAACTGTACAACGACACCATCAACACCTGGAACCGGGAGATTTTTGCATGGCCCACCAAGATGATCGTGGCCGCCAAGCAGGGTTACACCACCCGCATCCCCTTCGCTGCTTCCAAGGAAATTAAGGAAAAGGCCAAGGGCGTATTCTTCTAATGCATATAAAAAATCTCCGGAGCGATGCGCTCCGGAGATTTTTGTTGTTTTAGGACAGGTCCACAAATGCCAGTGCGATTTTGCTGTAGTTGACTTCCATCTGATACTCAGCCAGAAGTTCCTGCAGGATTTCAGACTGCTTCTGGCTCATATAAGCATCACGGGTATCTGCCAGCCACAGTTCCTCGCCAAAATCAGATAAGAACATAATATGATAGCCAAACCTGGTTTCCACAATGCCGTAGTCGCCCTTCTGGCGGCTTTCATCGAAGCACCAGTCATTGAAAGTCGTCACCATCATACCGGGATACACATCGGTGTACAGGCCACCTGCCTCACCATTGCTGTCCTCAGTATATTCCTTTGCCAACGCCGCAAAGTTTTCTTCCGTGGGGTTCTCCAGCCACTGAGCCAGAATCGCCTCTGCTTCAGCATATCCCTCTGCCGCCAGTGCTTCGTCGGAGAAGGTAATCGTGCCGTCCTCGGCTTCAATGCCGCCATCGACCTTGATCAGAATGTGACGCACATTCACAAAACGAACGCCGTCCTTCTTAATGCCGCCGGCTTCCAGAGTTTCCTTATTCTCCTCAAAATAGTCCGCCAGAACATCATCGGAAGGCTCTTCCAAAGCTGCGGTAAGCACATCGAA
>JAGCMI010000026.1 GCA_017646545.1 Oscillospiraceae bacterium
CGGGCCAGATCTTCTTCCGGCAGGAATATTTCGCACAAGTCCTCCGCGGTGTGGACCATCAGCCGATAGGGGAGGGACTTGTATACAACATCCCGGATCTCATCCGGCTCCGGACCAAAAATTGTGGGACGGGTCATGACCACTTCTTCGCCAACACCGATCAAAAGGTCTGCATTCATGCCGTGCAGCAGAGGATACACCAGTTCAAAATGTTCCACAACCACCCGCTTGCCCTGATGTACGGCGGTCATGATGGCGTCCGCCAAGTCGGAAAGCTGGGTAAAACCGGTTTCAAAACGGATATCCACATGGTAGGAATGGGGGGAAAAGAAACCCCGGTCCTCGTCCACATCCAGTAGCGGCAGGGGACGCACATACAGGCCGTCGTCATCGTTGGTCAGTTCCAGATTGGGGAACATACCGCGAATCAGGGCGCTCTTGCCGGAGCCTGCATCGCCAATGATGCCGATGAGTTTGTCGAAGGGGGACAGATACAGCTGCGCCAGCTGCATGCCCAGTGCATACATACGCTTACGGCCGCGGGGGGCGAAATAGGAGCTGATAATATGAGCTTCTTGGCGTTCCTGCATGGGGATTACCTCCTGCGTGATGAATTTGAAATCATTATAGCAGATAATCAAGAAAATGAAAAGAGAAAGCTGAAAAATAGTTTGCATATTCTGGATTTGTGCGATATAATAAATTTGTTGAACTATGAATATTTTCTTTTTTGAAAGGGGTATTTAGAAATGGCAGAAATCATTCGATTTGCCACCGCCGGCACCGACGAAAAGAGCGATGCCGTGATCACCGTTGAGCCCAGCGAAAATGGGCTGCAGCTGGAGATCAAAAGTGTTGTTATGAATCAGTTTGGCCGGTCCATCGAGGCTTCCATCCGCGAGGTGTTGGCTCAGCTGGGCGTGGAAAACGCCATCGTTCGGGTGGCTGACCGTGGTGCGCTGGATTGCGTCCTGCGGGCCAGAGTGGAAACCGCTGTGCTGCGGGGAATGGAGGAAGCATAATGCGTAGAAGTATGCTGTTTTTGCCGGGTAATGCACCGAAGATGATCATCAACGGCAATTACCTTGGCTCCGATGCTGTTATTTTTGACCTGGAAGATGCTGTCGCACCCGATCAGAAGGATGCCGCCCGTCTGCTGGTCCGCAATGTGCTGGGCAGCCTGGAATTTGACCGTGTGGAGACCATCGTCCGTATCAATTCCATCGACACCCCCTACTGGCAGAAGGATCTGGAGGCCATCGTGCCCAAGAATCCCAACATCATCATGCTGCCCAAGACCGGCACCGCCCATGATGTGGAAGTGGTGGACGATTATCTGACCGCGCTGGAAGAAAAGCTGGGCATGGAAGTGGGCACCGTTCGCCTGATGCCCCTGATCGAAACCGCGCTAGGCATTGAAAATGCCTATTTCATCGCCTCCGCCCGTAAGCGTGTGATTGCCCTGTTCCTGGGCGCAGAGGACCTGACCGCTGACCTGCGCTGCAAGCGCACCAAGGAAGGCCGCGAGATCGACTATGCCCGTAGCCGTATGGTTAATGCCGCCCGCGCTGCCGGTGTGGATGTGTACGACACCCCCTTCACCGATGTCAATGACGATGAGGGCATCGTAGCCGATGCTACATATGCCAAGAGCCTGGGCTTCACCGGCAAGGCTTCCATTTCTCCCCGTCATATCACCGCTATCAATACTGTTTTCAGCCCCACCAAGGCGGATATCGCCTATTCTTACGAAGTGATGGATGCCATCGCTGAGGCCAAGGCACAGGGCAAGGGCGCCATCGCACTGCGTGGCAAGATGATCGATGCACCCATCGTGGCTCGCGCACAGCAGACCATTGCTGCCGCTGAGGCGCTGGGCATTCGCAAGGAGGATCTGTAATGAGAGATAAAAAGCTGGTAGCATCCATCCGTGAGGCCATTATCGCCTCCGGTCTGAAGGATGGCATGACCATTTCTTTCCACCATCATATGAGAAACGGTGACTATGTGCTGAACATGGTCATGGAAGAAATCGCAGCCCTGGGCATCAAGGATCTGACCATCAATGCAACCGCATTGTTCGATATCCACCTGCCCCTGATCGATCACATCAAAAACGGTGTGGTCACCACGCTGATGACCAATTATATGTCTGCCGGTCTGGGCAAGATCATTTGCTCCGGTGTGATGGAAAACCCCGTCCAGTTCCGTACCCACGGTGCCCGTCCCGATGACATCATCCACGGCCGTACCCCCATCGATGTGGCTTTCGTGGCTGCACCCCAGTCCGATGACATGGGTAACTGCACCGGTAAGTACGGTAAGTCCGCCTGCGGCGCCTTCGGCTATGCCATCGTGGATGCACAGTATGCCAAGAAGACCGTGGTCATCACCGATGAACTGGTGGATTACCCCATGGTGGGCTTCACCGTGCCTGAAGTGTATGTGGACTATGTGGTAGTGGTGGACGCCATCGGTGACCCCAACGGCATCGTCTCCGGTACGACCCGGATCACCCGTAATCCCGTGGGTCTGGCCATGGCCCAGTGGGCTGCCAAGGTGGTGGAGCATTCCGGCCTGCTGCAGGACGGC
>JAGCMI010000027.1 GCA_017646545.1 Oscillospiraceae bacterium
GCCAGGGTTTTGAGATCCCCGGCATTCCCTTTGAGAAGATGGATGAGGTGAACGCCGCTCTGCAGAGCATTATTGAGGGCTTGGAGATCAACCAGGAAAACGAAAATGAGGGTTACCCTGCCGCAGGCACAAGAAACATCACCGCTTGCATCGGCAACCGGGTCTGCCCCTATGCTTGCTATGATACCACGGCCTTTGCTAAGCGGATCGAAAAGGCTGTGTTCCCCAATGACCTGCATTTCAAGATCGCCCTCACCGGCTGTCCCAATGATTGCGGAAAGGTGCGTATGCACGATTTCGGCATCATGGGTATGACCGAACCGCAACTGGAGCCTGACCGCTGCATCAGCTGTGGCGCTTGTGTCAAAAAGTGTGAGAAAAAGTCTGTGGGTGCTCTGAAGCTGCAGAACTTCCGCCCTGTTCGGGATGCACAGAAGTGTATCGGTTGCGGTGAGTGCGTCATCAATTGCCCCAACCGTGCCTGGACCCGCAGTGAGCAGAAGTATTACCGCCTGACCCTGCTGGGCAGAACCGGCAAGAAGAATCCCCGCATGGGGGAGGACTTTATTAAATGGGTGGACGAGGACAGCATCATCAAGATCATCCTGAACACCTATGTTTATGTGAAGGAATACATCGATCCCAACGCTCCCGGCGGCAAGGAACATATCGGTTATATCGTTGACCGTACCGGCTTTGAAGAGTTCAAGCGCTGGGCGTTGAAGGATGTCACCTTGCCCGAAAAGGCAGAAGTCATTACGCCGGTCTATTGGAAGGGAGTTCAGTACTGATATGAACGACTACCTTCCTTTTGTCTCCCGCATTCTGTCCGTAGTCAAACATACTGAGATCGAATATACCTTTCGCTTGTCCTACGATGGGGTCGTGCGCCCGGGTCAGTTTTTTGAAGTGTCCATCCCCAAGTATGGTGAGGCGCCAATCTCTGTCAGCGGTATTGGCGACGGATGGGTGGAACTGACCATCCGCAGGGTAGGCAAGGTCACCAATGAAGTCTTTGAACATTATGTGGGCGACACATTGTTACTCCGTGGGCCACTTGGCAACGGCTTTGCCCTGGATCTTTTCCAGGGCAAGGAATTGCTTGTGGTGGCAGGTGGTACTGGTGCAGCGCCTGTGCGTGGCGTGATCCAGCATTTTGCGGAGCATCCCCAGGATTGCAAAGCGCTGACCGCATTAGTCAGCTTCAAAAAGGAAAATGAGATATTGTTCCGTGACGATTTTTCCCGCTGGTCCAACACTGCTAACATTCTGCTCACCATGACCCGTCAGCAAGAGTCCGAAAAATACTTGCTTGGCCGTGTGACCAATCATATTCCCAACCTGCAGTTTGAAAATATCAAGAATGCAGTTGCGATCGTAGTGGGTCCTGCCGATCTCATGCAATCGGCCGTGGCTGAACTGCTGAAAATCGGCTTCCAGGAGAAGAATATCTGGATCTCCGAGGAGAGGAAGATGTGCTGCGGCTTGGGCAAATGCGGCCACTGCCGCGTGGGAAAAACCTATATTTGCCTGGAAGGCCCGGTATTCAATTACACCGACGGAAAAATGTTTCTGGATTGATAAAAGGAGGGAGCACTATGCTGGAAGGATGCCAGGGAAAGCCCCGGACACCGACGATTATCGAAAAGGTTTGTCCCCAGTGCGGAGCAGAAATTGAGATGTTCTCCATCGATACGCAGATGGCTTGCGAACACTGCGGATTTGTGGCCTATAATGATACCCTTAGCTGTGTGCAATGGTGCGCCTACGCCAGGAAGTGCGTGGGTGATGAGATGTACGAACACATGATGGAAATTGCAGCCATGCAAAAGGCAAGAAAATAATTTTCTATGTGACATTTGCAACATCAAAAAAGGAATTTGATTTGTATAATCGTAGTACAACCATAAAAATACCCCCATTAAAGGAGGAAACACGATGATCCGAAGAATCATTACCATTGATGAAGAAAAATGCAACGGCTGCGGTCTGTGCGCTGATGCCTGCCACGAAGGTGCCATTGGCATCGTAGACGGCAAAGCCAAACTTTTGCGGGAGGACTACTGCGATGGCCTGGGCGATTGCCTGCCGGCTTGCCCCATGAATGCCATTTCCTTTGAGGAGCGGGAAGCCCCAGCCTACAACGAAGCCGCTGTGCTGGCCGCCAAGAAGGCCAAGGAAGAAACACTGCCCTGCGGTTGCCCCGGCTCTGCCTGCCAGAGCATCTGCCATGACCACCACAGCGAAGATGTGTATGTTCCCAGTGAACTGACCAACTTCCCGGTGCAGATCAAGCTGCTGCCTCCCAATGCGCCCTACTTTGACGGCGCTGATCTGCTGATCGCTGCCGACTGCACCGCCTATTCCTACGGTAATTTCCACCACGATTTTATGCAGGATAAGGTGACACTGATCGGCTGTCCCAAGCTGGATATGGTAGACTACTCTGAAAAGCTGACACAAATTTTCAAGTACAATAATATTCGTTCCATTACCGTCACCCGGATGACAGTGCCCTGTTGCGGAGGTCTAAGCTACGCGGTGCAAACCGCTGTTGAAAACAGCGGCAAGAATATCCCTTTGCATATCGTAACCATTAGTCCCGACGGGAAGATCATGAAGTAAAGGAGAAAAGACTATGTTTTGTTTTCAGTGTGAGCAGACTGCTGGTTGCAAGTCCTGTGCAGGTAATGCTGGCGTCTGCGGAAAAAATGAAAATACAGCTTTTTTGCAGGACAAACTGACCGGTGCTTTGATTGGTTTGGCTCGAGCTACCGACAACAACGAACATCTGGTGGAGGAGTCCACCAATCAGCTGTTCTTGGAGGGTCTTTTTGCTACCCTTACCAATGTTAACTTTGATGGGGAGACCTTCTACCGCTTGCTGGATTGGGTCGATGTGGAGAAACACAGACTGATCAGAAACTGCTATGAATGCACATCTCCCTGCGGAAGAAATGATGACTATGACATGGATAATCTGTGGAACGCAGACGAGGACAGCCGAAGCTTGCGCAGCCTAATCCTTTTCGGCGTCCGTGGTCTGGCAGCCTATGCCTATCACGCCTGGGTGCTGGGTTATAAAGATGACAGCATCTATCAGTTTATCCATAAGGCTCTGTTCGCCGTTGGTCGGGATGATTGGGGCATGGATCTGCTCCTGCCCATTGTGCTGGAGGTTGGCGAAGTAAACCTCAAGTGCATGGCCTTGCTTGATAAGGCCAATACTGAAACCTACGGCCATCCGGAGCCTACTCAGGTGAGCCTGACAGTGGAAAAGGGACCCTTCATTGTGGTCACCGGCCATGATCTGTATGACCTGAAGCTGCTGCTGGAGCAGACCGAGGGCAAGGGTATTAACATCTATACCCACGGCGAGATGCTGCCGGCTCACGCCTATCCTGAGCTGAAGAAATATCCCCACCTGAAGGGCAATTTCGGCACTGCATGGCAGAATCAGCAGAAGGAATTCGCTGCGCTACCCGCACCAATCCTCTTTACTACCAACTGCCTGATGCCGCCTAAGGAAAGCTATTCTGACCGGGTGTTTACCACCGGTGTGGTAGGCTATCCCGATATGCGGCACATCGGTGACAACAAGGATTTCACCCCCGTCATCCGCAAGGCCCTGGAACTGGGCGGTTTTGATCAGGATACCACTTTCCCCGGCATTAACGGCGGTGAAACGGTCATGACCGGCTTTGCTCGGAACACGGTTATGAATGTGGCCGGTACGGTTATCGACGCTGTGAAGGCAGGTGCCATTAAGCACTTCTTCTTGGTAGCTGGTTGTGACGGCAGCCGTCCCGGCAGAAACTATTACACCGAGTTTGTAAAGCAGACCCCTGCCGACACTGTGGTGCTGACCCTGGCCTGCGGCAAGTACCGCTTCAATGACTTGGATCTGGGTACCATTGGTGGGCTGCCCCGGCTGATGGACATCGGCCAGTGCAACGATGCCTACTCGGCCATCCAAATCGCTTTGGCTCTGGCAGATGCCTTTGGCTGTGGTGTCAATGATCTGCCCCTGAGTATGGTGCTCAGCTGGTATGAGCAGAAGGCTGTCTGTATTCTGCTGACTCTGCTGCACCTGGGTATCAAGAATATCCGCCTCGGCCCCACGCTGCCTGCATTCGTTTCTCCCAATGTATTGAACTTCCTGGTTGAGAAGTTTAACATTACGCCCATCACCACCCCGGAGGAAGATCTGAAGGCAATTCTCGGTTGATCACACACGCAAACACACCTGGCTGGAGAATCCCCCTCTCTGGTCAGGTGTTGTCTTTTTTCTCTGTGACAAAAGCACCGACAAACCCACGGAGAAGCTGATATCCTAAGTAAAAAGGAGGAACGACTATGAATCAAATGGAACTTTATGATCTGATCGTCATCGGTGGTGGCCCCGGTGGATACAATGCTGCAGAGCGGGCTGCTCATGCAGGTCTGAAAACCCTGTTGTTTGAAAAGCGTGCATTGGGCGGCGTTTGCCTGAACGAAGGGTGTATTCCCTCCAAGGCTTTACTGCACTCTGCTAAAACCTACGAACACGCCCTGCACGCAGCGGCCTACGGCGTGACCTGCAGCGATGTTGCTATCGACCAGCAAAAGGTGATTGCAAGAAAAGCAAAGGTGGTCCGCACCCTGGTTGCCGGAGTCCGTTCCAAGATGAAGCACGCCGGTGTGACGGTAGTGATGGAAGAAGCGAAGATCGAAGGCAAAAACGATGCAGATTTCCTGGTTTCCGCAGGTGGGCAGACCTATATGGGAAAGAACCTTATGATTGCCACCGGTTCATCCAATGTGATTCCACCGCTACCCGGGATCCGGGAACATATGGGAGATTTTGTTCTAACAAACCGTGAGGTTTTGGATCTGAAAGAGATCCCCAAGGAATTTGTAGTGATCGGCGGCGGTGTCATCGGTTTGGAAATGGCCTGCTATTATAATGCGGTTGGCTCGAAGGTAACTGTTGTGGAAATGCTGGATCATATCGCCGGTCCTACCGACCGGGAGATCAGTACCATGCTGCAAAAGATGCTGGAGAAGAAGGGAATCACTTTCTTGCTGGGGCATAAAGTTCAGGCAGTGGAAGATGGCGCTGTCATTGCCGAGGATCCCAATGGCGAAACCAAGCGGATCTCGGCAGATAAAGTGCTGCTGTCCATTGGTCGCAGAGCCAACTGCGCAGGTCTTGGTCTGGAGAATATCAGTGTGACATATGATCGTGGTATTACTACCGATCTTATGGGCTGCACCAATGTACCGGGCGTTTACGCCGTGGGCGATGTGAATGGGCATCACATGCTGGCCCACACCGCATACC
>JAGCMI010000028.1 GCA_017646545.1 Oscillospiraceae bacterium
ACGGTGATTCGGGATCTGCAGATGAAAGAACCCAGTATCGGCTCCGTGGAGCTGGTATCCGGCGAGATCGGTGACGATATTACGGCGTATTTTGCCCGCAGCGAGCAGACCCCCACTGCCTGTGCCCTGGGTGTGCTGGTGGACCGGGATATGAGTGTCAAGGTAGCCGGCGGCTATCTGGTGCAGCTGCTGCCCGGCGCTCCCGATGAGATCGTTGACAAGCTGGAAGAGGGCATCCGCCGTGCCGGTGCCGTGACTCCCATGCTGGAGGCCGGTATGACTCCCGAGGATATTCTGGGCCAGGTCTGCGGTGATCTGGGTGTGCTGTTCTTTGAACCTCAGGAAGTGGAGTACAAGTGCTATTGCACCCGTGAGCGGGTGGAAGGCGCTCTGATCAGCCTGGGCAAGGAAGAACTGGCTGAAATTGCCGCCGATGGAAAGCCTTTCCCCGTGGAATGCCAGTTCTGTGATACCGTTTATGAGTTCAATCCGGAAGATATTAAAAAATTAATCAAAAACGCTTGACAAATTAAAAAAGTCTGCTATAATCGGTGGAGTTGAGAGCACATGGCTCTGCGAAAACAGGAACTCAAAAAAAGTTGAAAAAACTTGAAAAAAGTTCTTGACAAACAGAACAACATGATGTATAATCAACCACGTCGCTGAGGGAAACACCTCAAACGACAAACGGGAGCATAGCTCAGCTGGGAGAGCATCTGCCTTACAAGCAGGAGGTCACAGGTTCGAGCCCTGTTGTTCCCACCACCACATGGCCTCGTGGTGCAGTCGGTTAGCACGCCAGCCTGTCACGCTGGAGGTCGACGGTTCGAGTCCGGTCCGGGTCGCCAATTTAACGCATTTGGGCCGAGCTTCAAGGCTCGGCCCAAGATGCCTCTGTAGCTCAGCAGGTAGAGCAGCGGACTGAAAATCCGCGTGTCGTTGGTTCAATTCCGACCGGAGGCACCATATGCGGGTGTAGCTCATCCGGTAGAGCGCCACCTTGCCAAGGTGGAGGTAGCGAGTTCGAGCCTCGTCACCCGCTCCAATAAAATAAAATAGGAACGCACTGCGTTCCTGTTTTTATAAACATGGTGCTGTAGCCAAGTGGTAAGGCCCCGGTCTGCAAAACCGTTATTCGCCAGTTCAAATCTGGCCAGCACCTCCAAAAAAGGACATCCGAAAGGATGTCCTTTTTCTTTTGCCTAATTTGCCTGAACAAAAAACACGCTGCATAAGCAGCGTGTTTTTTATTATGCAAAGAAATGGATTACTTAACAGCAATTGCCTCGATCTCCACGCGGGCAGCCTTGGGCAGCGCAGCCACCTGATAAGCAGCACGGGCAGGGAAGGGCTCGGAGAAGAATTCGGCATAAACAGCGTTCATGGCAGCGAACTCAGCAATGTCAGCCAGCAGAACAGTGGTCTTGACCACATCCTTCATGCTCATGCCGTTGGCTTCCAGAATAGCCTTCATGTTGCTCAGACTCTGACGGGTCTGGGATGCGATGTCTTCGCCGGCAAAAGCGCCGGTGGCAGGATCAATGGGCAGCTGACCGGAAACATAAACGGTGTTGCCGGCTTCCACAGCCTGAGAGTAGGGGCCGATGGCGGCAGGGGCATTGGAAGTGAAGATAGCTTTGTTGGACATGTGTTTTTCTCCTTATATAATATATAATCAGTTTTTGTATTATACGCGGCAGTGACCTTGTGCGCAGATGACATCTACTACTTGGTCCACATATTGCTGGCATTCGAGTTTGGTGGCTGCTTCCACCATGACCCGGATGACCGGCTCTGTGCCGGATTCCCGTACCAGGATTCGTCCGGTGTTGCCCAGCTTTTGGGCGACATCTGCGATGGCAGCCTGCACAGCAGGATCGTTTTGAGCGGCGGGTTTATCCTTGACCCGCACATTTTTCAGTACTTGAGGATAGATGGTCAAACCGCTGCACAGTTCGCTGAGCTTTTTCTTCTTGGCCAGCATGACTTCCATCATCTTCAAGCTGGTGAGGATACCGTCACCGGTGGTGGCGTATTTGGAGATGATGATGTGGCCGCTTTGCTCACCGCCCAGACGGCAGTTGTTCTGCACCATATATTCGTACACATATTTATCGCCCACAGCGGTCTTAGCATAGTCGATGCCGACCTCGTCAAAGGCCTTGTACAGACCGAAATTGGACATCACCGTAGTCACCACGGTGTTTTCCTCCAACTGGCCGGTGGAGCGCATATAGCTGCCCAGAATATAGAGAATGTGGTCGCCTGTGATAATGTTGCCCTTTTCGTCAATGCAAAGACAGCGGTCCGCATCGCCATCATAGGCAAAGCCCACATCCAAAGCATTGTCTACCACATATTTCTGCAGCACCTCAATATGGGTGGAGCCGGCAGCCTGGTTGATGTTCAAGCCATCGGGTTCTGCATTAATCACATAGGTCTTAACGCCCAAAGCTTCAAAAACCAATCGGGCGATGTTCCAGGATGCACCGTTGGCGCAGTCCAGACCTACTTTCATACCCTTTAGAGAATACATGCCAAGGGAAATGAGATAACCCACATAACGGTTTCTGCCGGCAATGTGGTCCACGGTTCTGCCAATGCCGTCCTGCTTGCCGTAGGGCAGTTCTGCCCATTTTTGACCGAATACTTCCAGACAGCCATCGAGGTAGGCTTCCACATAGGAGATGGTCTCGCTGTCCATTTTCTCGCCCTGGGAATTGATCAGCTTGATGCCATTGTCATAGAAGGGATTGTGGCTGGCGGAAATCATGACACCGCAGTCAAAATCCTCGGTCTTGGTCACATAGGCCACGGAGGGGGTGGTGGTAACGTGCAGCAGATATGCATCGGCACCGGAGGCAGTGATGCCTGCGGCCAGCGCATACTCAAACATATAGCTGGAGCGGCGAGTGTCCTTGCCGATGACGATTTTGGAAGGCTCCGTATCGCCTGCGCGGCGCTTTTGCTCGCCAAAGTACCAACCCAGAAAACGACCAACCTTAAAAGCGTGGTCAGCGGTCAGATTTTCATTGGCTTCTCCACGGAAACCGTCGGTTCCGAAGTATTTACCCATAATTGTCAAGCCTCCTTTTGAACGATGGTTCCACCGGTTTTTACAATGCTGTTTTCCGGAATGACACCTCGCACGTTGCACAGCGGATATACACTGCAGTTGCGGCCGAGGATGGAGCCGGGATTGAGGACACTGTTGCACCCCACCTCTACAAAGTCACCCAGCATGGCGCCGACTTTGCGCATACCGGTGGGGATCTCGGTTTCAGCATGAATGACCACATTGCTGCGGTCGGATTTTACATTGGAAGTGATGGAACCGGCACCCATGTGTGCCTTGTATCCCAAAATACTGTCGCCCACATAATTAAAATGGGGCACTTGCACCTCGTCAAAGAGGATCACATTTTTCAGTTCTACGGAATTGCCCACCACGCAGCGCTCGCCCACCAGAGCAGAGCCCCGGATGAATGCGCCATGACGCACTTCTGTGCCTGCACCAATGATACAAGGCGCGCCCAAATAGGCGGTGGGAGAGATGATTGCGGATTTGTGCGCCCAAACCCGGGGAGAAATCTGAATAAATTCTTCCGGTGAAAGTGTTTGACCCAATTCTTCGATATATGCCCCAATGCCGGGCAGCGCCTGCCATGGATATTGAAAACCACGCAAATATTCGGCGCTTCGAGTATGGTTCAAGTCAAACAGTTCGTCAATGTGATACATATCATCACAGCCTTTCTGCCGGGTGTACCGGATGATAAAAGTATACCACATTCCCGGGGGAAAATCAATGCTCTGTATAAATTCCGGGGCAGGGGACTGAGGAATGCTCTGGTAAAATTATACAGATTATGGAAGTGTTTTTCTACAACTGGAAATGGACGATATGGCGGCTATAGGATTGACGAGCGACAAAAATCTAAGTATTATGGTATTATTCTATGGACAAACTGAAGTCCTTACATGGATAAAACGGATTCACACATGGAGAAGAGGGGGAGAACCCATGCACTTGGAACGAATTGACTTGTACAACTATTTTCAATATTCACCTCCCCGCGGTGCTTCGGCTACCCTTCAGGTGCTGAGTCCGACCATTCTTCCGCTGGGAGAGGAAAAGCGGCGCCGTCCTGCGGTGCTGATTTTACCCGGCGGTGGTTATGGGCATGTGTCACCTCGGGAAGCAGAGCCGGTTGCGCTCCATTTTGCTGCAAAGGGCTATGCGACCTTTACATTAAATTATTCCTGTGCGCCCCATCCCTTTCCGGTGGCGTTGCGGGAAGCGGCTATGGCCATGCGCTACATCCGCACCAATGCAGAAGCTTTTTCCATCCATCCTGGTATGGTGGCAGCGGTGGGGTTTTCTGCCGGTGGTCATCTTTGCGGGATGTTGGGCACCCTCTTTGATGCCCCGGAGGTGGCGGATATTGCTGCCGGTTACCTGTTGCGCCCCGATGCGTTGGGACTGTGCTATCCGGTGGCGGTTTCCTGGGGAAGGACCCACGAGGGAAGCTTCCAAAATCTTACCATGGGGGATGAGGCGCTTCGCAGCCGTCTTTCTTTGGAGAAATTGGTTCGTTCGGATATGCCTCCGGTTTTCCTTTGGCACACGCGGCAGGACGCATCCGTTCCTTGCCGCAATAGCTTGATTTTAGCTGCGGCGTTGGAAGAGGCAGATGTATCCTTTGCGCTGCATATTTACCATACCGGTCCGCATGGCTTATCGGTGGCGGATGAAACCGTGTACACAGCATCATCGATTCCTGCCATCAGCCGGGATGTACCGTGTTGGATGGATTCTATGATGGATTATTTCCGGGAGCTGGGCTTCCGCATTACAAATTTGGAGTAAATTAAATGAACGATATTTTATTTGTGGGTGAACATCTTCGTACCTATGAGGTGCAATGGCATCAACATGATTACTGGGAACTGGTGTACTGCACTGTAGGTCAGGGATGTTTTCAATTTGAAAACGGTGCATCCATCCAGTACAAGGAGGGAGATGCGGTGGCGATTCCACCTCATGAGCGCCACACCAATATCAGTGCACAGGGCTTTTGCAATTTGCATTTGACCATGGAGGATCCTGTTTTTCCTTTTCGTGGGGCATTCCGTGTCAGCGATGAAGAGGGCAATTTAAAACATGCCATCAACCAGGCAAAATACTATTTCCTCTCCGATATCAATAAGCGTGAACTGGTGCTCAATGCCTTGGGAGAGTTGATTGCCAGCTATATGATTGTTTATCGGAGCAAAAATGAATTTTCTGCTCCCGTGGAGAGAATCCGAACCTTGATTCTGCGGAACTATGCCCAGGCGGATTTTGCTCTGGACGATGCGGTACGGGAAATGCCTTTCCACTATGATTACCTGAGAAAACTCTTTAAAAAAGAGATGGGCATCACACCTTTGGAGTATATGACCAATCTGCGGATGAAAAAAGCGGAAAATCTGCTGTCAGCCATGTGGAGTCGGGAATATTCTGTTTCTGAGGTGGCGCAGATGTGCGGCTATGAGGATGCGCTGTATTTTTCCCGTGTGTTCAAAAAGAACTATGGATGTTCCCCGTCTAATTTCACAAAACACTATACACCACATCCGAAATGAAATGGTTGGCACAATGCTGAAAATTCTATAAAATTCTACGAAAAGAAAGTGAAAGAAAGCATTTTGCGGTATAAAGCTAATTAATATGTGTGAAATGTGTCCAAAAATGGTTGTATTTCATATGGAGAATTTGTCCGTTTTGTGAATAAGCTGTGTCGAATATGATATGGAACTTATCACTTTGCTGTAATATAATGGCATGGACATGATGTAAATTGTGCAAAAAGCCAAAGGAGTTGCGAAATGAAGATTTGTATCCGCGCTCACGACCTGGGAAAAAAGGGAACAGAGAACATCCTCTCAGAGATCGCACGGCTGGGGATCGATGGTGTGCAGATGGTGTGTTATAAAGCATACGACGACATTGCTTATACCCCCGGTGGCATTTCTCTTCAGCAGGCACAGGGCATCGGACAGGCTTTCGCTGATGCCGGAAAGATAATCCCGCTGGTCGGTGCATACTTTAACCCCGTCCACCCGGATCGGGAAAAGGCAGCCAGATGCGAAGCAATTTTTGCGGAATATCTGCAGCTTTGCCGTGCCATGGGCTGCAGCTATGTGGGCAGCGAGACCGGCTCCTGCAATGGTGATCCCTGGAGCTACCATCCCGACAGTCGCACGGAAACATCCTTGCAGTTGGTGGTGGAAACTTTCAGCCGGCTTTGCGACGCGGCATCCCAGCATGGTGCAATGGTGGCCGTGGAAGGCGCTGCGGATCATGTGTGCTACAATGTGGCTACGCTGGCAGAGGCCAGACGACGTATTGGTAAGCCTACCAAGGTTATTTTTGATTTATTTAACTATATGGATGGAGAAAATCAGCATGATTATCTCTCCATTTTGGAAGAGGGGTTGCAGACCTTCGCAGGGGAGATCCTTCTGTTCCATATGAAGGATTGTAAATTCTCCTCTGAGGGAAAACCCAAGCAGGTACCCTTTGGCACCGGTGATCTGGATTTGGAAGCCATTCTCAGCCGGATCAAGAAATATGATGAAAATGCGGTGCTGACCCTGGAGGGTACGACCAACCGGGATATTACCCATGCGGTAAAGACTATAAATGAAATTTGGGAGCGTGTTTGATATGAAATTTGATGTACGTTATGCCAATCACCCTGAGGACTCCAAGCGCTACGATACTCAAGAGCTTCGTAAGCACTATCATATTAAGAATCTCTTTGAAGCAGATTCCATTAACCTGACTTATTCCCATCAGGATCGTATCATCGCCGGTGGCATCATGCCCGTGGAGCAGGCTTTGGTGCTGGAGAGCTGCAAGGAACTGGCAGCTCCTTACTCCCTGGCTCGCCGTGAGCTGGGCGCCATCAATGTAGGTGGCCCCGGTGTGATGGTTCTCGATGGTGTTGAGTACGCTGTCAATAACCGTGACGGTATCTATGTTGGTATGGGCACCAAGGAATTGGTATTCAAGTCCCTGGACAAGGAAAATCCTGCCAAGTTCTACATCAATTCCTGCCCTGCACACCGTAGTTGCCCCACCGTCCATATTCCCATGGATAAGGCTCGCTACAATCATCTGGGTGCCCAGGCGACCGTTAATGAGCGTATCCTGCGCCAGTATATCCATCCCGCTGTCTGCGAAAGCTGCCAGCTGAGCATGGGTATGACCGCTCTGCTGCCCGGAAATGTCTGGAACACCATGCCCAGCCATACCCACGAGCGTCGTATGGAAGTTTACTTCTATTTTGATGTGGCCCCCGACCAGGCCGTCTTCCACATGATGGGCCAGGGCAACGAAACTCGCCACATCGTCATGCACAATGAGGAAGCTGTCATTTCTCCCTCCTGGTCCATCCACTCCGGTGTGGGCACTGCCAACTATACCTTCATTTGGGGTATGTGTGGTGAAAACCAGGACTTCGACGATATGGACGGCATCCCCACCGCAAACCTGCTGTAAATGGAACACATCTATGTGACCCCGGATGACCGGCTGCAGGCGGTGTTTGATAAAGCCAAGCCCGGTTCGGTGATCCATCTGTCTGCAGGTGTCTATAGGCAAAAAACGGTGATTCGCACGCCGGGTCTTACAGTAATGGGTGCCGGTGCCGGTAAAAGTCGGATCATCTTCGACGATTATGCCCGTAAGCGGGATGACCAGGGATTTGAGTATATCACCTTCCGTAGCTATACCCTGGCGGTATGTGCCGATGGTGTACATATGCAGGATTTGTCC
>JAGCMI010000029.1 GCA_017646545.1 Oscillospiraceae bacterium
CACAGCCTTGTAACCGGCAGGGATATCAACACCGGCGGCAGCGAATGCCGCGGAATGGGAATTTTTATGATCCATCAGTAAAACTCCTCGCTCAATAATTATTCTTTACCGTTCCAGCAGTAGGTACAGATCTTTTCCTTGTCGATGCCGATGGCTTCCAGCACACCCTCCAGGCTCTGATAGCCCAGAGAATCGAAGCCGAAACGCTGAGAAATAGACTTCAGCAGGCACTGACCCCGCTGGGTACTGCGGTCGGCATATTCTTCGATATGCTGTTGGCCTTCGTCACCTTCCAGTTCCTGGATGACCCGGCGGGTCAGCAGATCCATATCGGAATTGCCCCGGGAGAAATTCAGGTACTTGCAGCTATACATAATGGGGGGGCAGGCAGAGCGCATATGCACTTCCTTGGCGCCGCTGTCATAAAGGAAATCCACCGTTGCCTGAAGTTGGGTGCCGCGGACGATGGAGTCATCCACCAGCAGCAGTTTCTTGCCCTGAATCAGCTCCGGCACTGGAATCTGCTTCTTTTCTGCCACCTGGCTGCGGATCCGCTGGTCACTGGGGGTGAAGGAGCGGCTCCAGGTAGGGGTATATTTAACATAGGGACGGGCGAAGGGAGCGAAAGACTTGTTGGAATAGCCGATGGCATGGGGAATACCGGAATCGGGAACGCCGGCCACATAGTCCACATCGGGGTGGGTGCCTTCGTTCATTTCGTCACGGGCCATGATCTGGCCGTTGCGGTAGCGCATGACTTCCACATTCACGCCTTCGTAATTGGAGTTGGGATAGCCGTAGTAAGTCCAAAGGAAGCCGCAGATCTTCATGTCCTCACCGGCGGGGGAGAGTACTTCAATGCCGTCGGCGGTGACCTTCACGATCTCCCGGGGACCCAGCTCATAATAGTCCTGATAACCCAACTTCTGATAGGCGAAAGATTCAAAGGAAACGCAGCAACCCTCAATATTCTGACCCACCAGCACCGGCAAACGGCCCAGCTTATCTCGGGCGGCGATGATTTCACCCTGCTCGGTCAGGATGAGGATGGTCATGGAGCCGTCGATGGATTGCTGTGCGTGAAGAATGCCGCTGATGAGATCTTCTTTCTGGTTAATGAGGGCGGCGGTCAGCTCGGTGGCGTTGATCTTTCCGGAGGACATGGCCATGAACTGATGACCGTGGTCAGAAAAATATGCGTTCATCAGGGCTTCTTCGTTGTTGATGCGGCCCACTGTGGCGATGGCAAACAAACCCAGATGGGAGCGTACCAGCAGGGGCTGGGGATCGGTGTCGGAGATGCAGCCGATGCCGGCATTTCCGCTGAATTTATGGAGATCGCTTTCAAATTTGGTGCGGAAAGGGGTGTTTTCAATGCTGTGGATCTGCCGCTCAAAACCCTTCTCACCCAACAGGGTAATGCCGCCCCGCCGGGTACCCAGATGGGAATGGTAGTCCACACCGAAAAACACATCCAGTGTCACATCACGCCGGGACACGGCGCCAAAAAAACCACCCATTTTGGTTTTCCTCCTTGATGGATAGCAGCGTTACGCTGAAAATTAGGCGAAGAACAGCTTGTTGAGGGTCATGGGATCCACATACTCGCCGTCCTTGTAGACGCGCATGTTGCCGGAAGCCACTTCGTCAATCAGCATCACGTTGCCCTGGGGATCGTAGCCGAACTCGAACTTGATGTCGTACAGTTCCATGCCCTTGGCAGCCAGATCGTCAGCGACAATCTTGGTGATGGCCTGGGTCTGGGCCTTCAGATCCTCATACTGCTCGTCGGTCATCACACCGATGGCCACCAGAGCGTCCTTGGTGATCAGCGGATCGCCCTTGGCATCGTCCTTCAGAGTGGTTTCCACATAGGAAGGCAGCTTTGCGCCGGACTCGATCAGTGCGCCGTAGCGACGGATGAAGGAACCCACAGCGCGGTTGCGGCAGATGACTTCCAGACCCTTGCCAAAGACCTTGGCGGGCAGCACTTCCATGGTGGTGTTCTGCAGATCAGCGGAAACATAGTGGGTGCGGATGCCGGCGGCATTGATCTTCTCGAAGAAGTAGATGCTCATGCGCAGGTTCACATCGCCCACGCCTTCGATGGTCAGACCGACGCTGTTTTCACCGGGATCGAACACGCCGTCCTTGCCGGTGCAGTCGTCCTTGAATTTCAGCAGGCAGTTGCCGTTGGGCAGTTCGTAAACATTCTTGGTCTTGCCAGTATACAGAAGCTTCAGATTTTCCATAGTTAAATACCTCTTTCATGTAAATGTATGTGTATGTTTTTTTTATAAAATTTCAGTTTTTGGGGCATATGGAGCGCGAAGCGCGAGCCTCCCTTTACACAAGGGGGTCTTTGAATGGTGCGGCAAACGCTAATTTGTTGTTTTTATTCCGGTGTTTACTGCAGTGCAGCGTCCTTTTCCAGTACCTTGGCGGCATCACTTTCCCGCTTGGCGTCCAGCTTGGCAGCCAGTTCTGCATCGGAAACCGCCAGAATCTGGATGGAAAGCAAAGCGGCATTGACGGCTCCGTCTACGGCGACAGTGGCTACGGGGATTCCGGAAGGCATCTGTACAGTGGACAAAAGGGCATCAATACCGTTGGAGAAGGTGGTGGATTTCATGGGAATACCAATGACGGGCAGGGTGGTATTGGCAGCCAATGCGCCTGCCAAATGTGCAGCCATACCCGCTGCGGCGATGATCACGCCGAAGCCGTTATTGCGTGCGTTCAGGGCAAAATCCCGGGCTTGCACCGGGGTGCGGTGGGCGGAGTAGACATGCATTTCGTAGGGTACGCCAAAAGACTGCAGCGTGTCTGCAGCTTTGCGAACCACGGGCAGGTCGCTGTCGGAACCCATAATAATGGCAACTTTTTTCACAGTAGATCCTCCTTACAGACGCTTACGCAAAATGTTATATTTGAAGTAATCGCTTACAAAATACTGACGGGAGAAGAGAATGGGATTTCCATCCACATCGTAGTCCACCTCTTCGATGTACATCAGAGGGGTGCCGGGGGCGATCTTAAAAATTTCAGCAATTTTGTCGTCGGCTACGATGGGCAGAAGCTGGGCAATGTCCATATAGCAGTTGAGGCGGCACTTTTCCTGCAGCAGCTGGAACACAGGTGCCCGGAGATTCCGGTCGTCCGCAGGGGACATCAGCAGGGAAGCGTCAAACATATCCTCGCAGTAGATGGCGGGATTTTTGTCTGCGGTGCAGAGCTTGTTCAGCCGCAGCAGCCGGGTGCCTTCGGCAAGGCGCAGATGCCGGGCTTCTTCGGCGGTGGCGGGGCTTTCCTCGGAAGTGACAAATGCTACGGAAGGGGTGAAACCGCCTGCGTAGATCATGTCCATAAATTCCTGCTCCATATCCACGCGGACCCGCAGATCCAGCACATGGCGGTTGATGAGGGTGCCCACACCGTGGCGGCGGGTGATGAAACCTTCGCACTCCAGCACAGCGAGAATGTCCCGCAGCTGGGTACGGCTGATGCCCATGGTTTTGGCCAGTTCGCTTTCCCGGGGCAGTTGGGAGCAGTTGGCATAAGCGCCGCTGCGCATTTCCTGCAGCAGCTGAGCGTGGGCATCTTTGGCGAAAATATCCTTAAATTCGGTCATGCTTGTATCCTCCAAAAATGAAAGGTAATACCTTTGCGCACTATTTTCATTATATGTCAAAATCTGCCGATAATCAAGAAGAATTTACAGTATTTTAGGTCGGATTTTTTGGACAAATTCACAAAATATTTGGGTTAAAAAATTGAACTTTGCGGGGCTCAGAACGCAATAAACTCCGATTTGACCCATGGGGGCAGGAAAAAAGGGCGCGTGAAACACGCGCCCTTGGATTACAGGGGAAACTGCTTGATTTTATTGAACCGACGGGGGAATTGGGCAGGGGTAGGCGCTACTTTCCGCAGCACCAGCACCGCATGATCCGCCCCATCCACGGGGAAATGATGTACGCTTTCCAGCTGCAGACCCAGCTTCTTGATGGCATTCTTCGCCTCTTCCAGTTCTTCCATGGCGGCAGAACCCTTCATGGCCAGCACAGCGCCGCCTACCTTGACAAAGGGGGCGGTCAGTTCCAGCAGCACATTCAGCCGTGCAACAGCGCGGCTGGAGGCAAAGTCATACTGCTCCCGCCGTTGGGCGGCAGCTTCTTCTGCCCGGGCAGTGACGCACTCAGCCTCCACACCCAAAGCAGGCAGAATGGTGGCGAGCCAATTCATTCTCTTACCCAAGCTGTCCAGCAGCGTCAGCTTCACACCGGGACAGGCGATTTTCACCGGCACACCGGGAAAACCTGCGCCGCAGCCCACATCGATGAGGGTCTTTCCCTCTAAATTTTCACACTTTAGAATACTCACCGAGTCCAGTAGATGCAGCTTCGCCACAGCGGAAGGCTCCGTGATGGCGGTGAGGTTCATCACCTCATTCTGCTTCACCACTGCTGCGCCAAAGGCGCAGAGGGTGTCGATACGGTTTTCATCCAAAGGCAGCTGCATGTTCTGCAAGCCTGCTGTCAGGGTGGATTTCATCAAATCACTCATGTTTATCACCTAAAATTCCACTGATATAGTCTTTGTCCGTGGGGTCGAATTTGTTTTCGATGTCGGTTTCGTTCTTTGCGATGTTTTGCAGATACCAGTTTGTCAGCTGGGTGGCGACGAGCCCATAGCTGGCGGTGCCCTTTTTGTCACCGCTGGCCTGGATATAGGCATTGTTGGCGGTGGTTGCCACGGTGGTGGCCACTTGCTTCTTTTCCTTTTCAAAGAAGGCATCGTACAGCTTCAGATCGTGACGGAACTGGTCATTGACCTCGGCATGGATGGGGTGGAGGGCATTCTGATCCGTTCTGGCCAGAGCATTGTAGCAATAGCGGTAGGCCATGTAGAAGGCGGAGTACTGAAACTGCGGATCCTCATTGGCTTCGCAGGATAAAAATGCGGCAAAATTGGCATCGTCCTCCAAGCTGATGGACATCCGGTGGGACATTTCATGGCACATCACAAAGGGGATGGACATATTGGGGATCTGGGGATTGACGGAGGCTTCGCCGGTTAAGGCCATGGAAACACCGCAGATGCCCATGGCAGAATACATATTTGCCCAAGCGAGCTTTTTCACCGGGGCGGTGGAGCCGGAGAAAACGGCATAACCCTCCCGGGTCAAATTTTTATAACCGTCACCGGCTTTTTTTGCCAGGGTGGTAAAATCATCGTAGATGAGTTTTCCTTCTGCATCCCGGGGCAGCTGCAGCGCCAGTTCATTGGCCTGATCCCGGAAATAGATGAGGGCATTTTCCAAATCTTCCTGGGTCAATTCAACTGTTTCCAGCCGAATGTCCTCCACCAGCGCGCTGGCATAAAAGTTCAGACCGTAAATGCCGGTGTGTGTGGTCCAGCCCAAACTAACAATGGCCAATACCCAGCCCAGCCAGCGGATAAAACTTTTCTTTTTCCAGATCACCCAGATGAGGGTGCCGAGGCACAGCAGCACCAGCGCCACGACCAATACCTGCCAGAGGGTGAAGGGGAAAATGGAGCTGATGGCAGCGAGAATTTTCTGCCCCCAGCGGCTGACATAGGGGTAAAATGTATCCAGCAGCGCGCCGTAGCGTTTGGCAAGGGCGGTCATACCAAAATACAGACCCAGGGAAATGGCAGCCACCAAAAATCCAAAATATTTTTTCAAAGGGAAGCACTCCTCCCGAAAGATTATTTTTATATAGTATAACACATTTGCCGGAGAATGTCTTGCGAAAATAAAAATTTTTCAGAAATCCGGGATGAATGCCTTGTCCGCACCGGCGGCCTCTTGAGAAAAGCCCTCCAGATCGTTGAGGTACATCCAGCTGAGCACCGCGTCATATTCTTCGTCCGTCACCGTGCGGTCGAAGGGGGCTGGGAGACCACCCATGGGGGTGTACTGCCGCATGAGGCTCACCAACACTTCGCCCGGGGCGAAGGTATCGCCAATCCAATCCAGCACTTTCAGAGAATTTTCCACGCAGCCCGGCAGGATCAAATGGCGGATCAGCACACCGCCCACCATTTTTTCCCCTTCAAATCGTACGGGGCCGGTCTGGCGCACCATTTCACCGATGGCGGCAGCGGCAATCTCAAAATAGTCCTTGGCACCGGAAAGGGCGAGGGCCAAGCGATTGTCCGCGTATTTCATGTCCGGCAGGTAGATGTCCACCTTGCCCGCTAATTCCTTTATGGTTTCCACCCGTTCGTAGCCACCGCAGTTCATCACCACCGGCACCGGCAGTTTTGGTGTGAGTGCCGGCAAAATGGTGGGAAGATTTTTGGTGGGGGTCACAAGGTCGATGTTTTCCGCCACTTGTGTAAGGAGTTCTTCGAAAAGCTGCCGCAACTGGCGACTGTCCATTTTCTTGCCCACGGGCTTGCCGCTGATGGCCGTGTTCTGGCAGTATTTGCAGCCCAAGGTGCAGCCGCCGAAGAACACTGCGCCGCTGCGGCCGGCAGGGGAGAGGATGGGCTCTTCCCATTGGTGCAGCATGGATTTTGCCACCAAAGCGGCATCCGGTGCGCCGCAGAAACCGGTTTTTCCTGCGGTGCGGTCGATGGAACATTGGCGGGGGCAGAGGGTGCAGTTTACATAATTCATAAATATCCCGTCCTTTGCCGCTATCATAACAGTTTTTTGTATCTTTCTCAACCCCTGCTTTACCAAAAGGAAAAAATGTGGTATGATAAGAAAAATATATAAATTGCAGTTATCGGGTAGTTTGGAGGCCCCCTTGTGCAAAGGGGGCTGTCGAAAATCTAAGATTTTCGACTGGGGGATTGCCTTTTTTACAATCCCTCCGAGCAAAATCAAAGATTTTGCCCACCTCCCTTTAGACAAGGGAGGCTCGCGCTGCGCGCTCCAATAACCCCAATAAACTGAAATCCATCTTCCTTTGGAGGAACTGTTATGCTTATTAAAAATCAAATTTATGAAGCGTCCATTGTGGACTACACCTCCGAAGGGCAGGGTGTGGCCAAGGTGGAAGGCTGCGCTGTGTTTGTGCCCAATGCGGTCTTTGGCGAAGTGTGCCGCATCCGCATTGAAAAGGTGGGCAAAACTTGGGCGGCTGGAAAAATTGTGGAAATTCTGCAGCGTTCTCCCCACAGAATCAACCGGGAATGTCCCGTGGCAAAGCTCTGCGGCGGCTGCGATTTCCATCACATCACCTATGAAGAGGAAACCCGGCTGAAAGCCGAGCGGGTTCGCACCTGCCTCAATAAGCTGGCAGGGGAAAACTTGGAGGGAATGCCCATCCTTGCCGCGCCCACCTGCCGGGATTATCGCAACAAGGCTCAGTATCCCGTGGCTTCCAAGGATGGCAAGGCCTATGCCGGCTTTTTCAAGGCGGGCACCCATCAGGTCATCGAAAATGAGCGCTGCCTGATCCTGCCCAAAGAGGCCGATCAGGTCAAGGATCTGGTCATCGACTGGATGAACCAGTACCGCATCACTGTCTACGACGAGGTGGCCCACAAGGGTCTGATCCGCCACATCTACGTCCGCCGGGGCGCTGTGTCCGGTCAGGTTCTGGTGTGTCTGGTGGCAAACGGCCGGAAGCTGAACCGGATCCCGGAGCTGATCGAGCGGCTGAAAACCGTCCCCGGCTTCGCCACCCTGGTGCTCTCCGTCAACACCCGGCCCGGCAATGCCATTCTGTGCGACGAGTTCATCACCCTCCCTGGCCCCGGCTGGATCGAGGACACCCTCTGCGGCCTGACTTTCCGCCTGTCCCCCCGCTCCTTCTACCAGATCAACCACGACCAGACGGAGCGGCTCTACGCCGCCGCCATTGAAGCCGCAGGCATCACCAAGGAGGATACCGTTCTGGACCTCTAC
>JAGCMI010000030.1 GCA_017646545.1 Oscillospiraceae bacterium
CAAACACTGGCCATTGGAGCGGTGCTGGGGGTGGTCTACGGTTTTTTGCGGCCGCTGCGCCCCCGGCTGACATGGCTTTCTGACAGCATTTTTGTGCTGTGCCTGCTCTATGGGTGGGTGTATATGACCTTCGGCATCTGTGGCGGAGAAAGCCGCCTTGGGTGCACCGCCGCCCTTTTCTTGGGGGTGTGGCTCTTCGATGCCGCCCCGGGACGCTGGCTCCGGCCGGTATATGGGCTGTTTTGGAGCGCAATGGCAGGCTTTTTCCGGATTATTTTATGGCCTTTGAAAAAAATATACTATTTTTTACTGAAAATTTATAAATTTATGTTGGCAATCTGGAAAAAATGGTTTACAATAGAAGGGACTATTACAAAAGTAGGAGGTATCGGCCATGAGAAAGAACCGACGAACCGTCAAGCTGGTGATGAAAAAGTCCAGTCCCGTCACAAAAGCCGCCATTCTGGCCGCAGCCGTCCTGTCGGTGGTGGCAATCGCCGCCCTATACAGCTCCATTGACCAGCTCCAGAACCAGTATGATGTCCTGCGCCAGCAGGCTTTGACTCTGGAATCGGGAAACGGTCTGTTAAAGCAACGGATCGAGGATCTTGGCAGCATTGAAAGCGCCATTCGCATCGCCATGGAGGAACTGGGACTGACTTTCCCGGACTCCGTGATCTACGCCCCCGGCAATTAGTATTTTTTTGGAGGAATCAGAGCAAACTATGGAGTTAACCGTCGGAGCCATTCTGGAAGGAAAAGTAAAATCCATCACCAATTTCGGTGCATTCATCGCGCTGCCTGAAAATATGACCGGTCTGGTACATATTTCTGAGGTGGCCAACAGCTATGTCAGCGATATCCGTCAGCATCTGACCGAAGGACAGGATGTGAAAGTCATGGTGCTGGGCAATGATGACGGCAAGGTAAAGCTGTCCATCAAGCGGCTGCAGGCTCGTCCTGCCCGGGAAAACGCCCCCCGCAAAGAGAATACTTTCAGCGGAGAAAAGCCCCGCCAGAGCCGCCCTGCCGCCCCTGCCGCACCCGCTGCGCCCAAGACCGCGGATCAGATTTTTGAGGAAAAACTCAAGCAGTTTATGGCAGAGTCTGACAGCAAGATCTCTTCCCTGAAGCAGCACGAGTATCCCCGCCCCCGCCGCAGAAGATAATACGAAAGGGCTGCGCTGCGGCCCTTTTTCCACACCGTTTTATAAGGAGAACACCATGGCCAATGTTGTGATCACCGGCGGCAGCCGCGGCATCGGTGCCGCAGCGGTGTCGCTGTTTGCCCAGCGCGGGGACCGGGTCTGGTTCCTGTATGAAAAAAATCATGAGGCCGCCCAAGCCGTCGCGCAAGCCACCGGCGCCACCGCCATTTGCTGCGATGTGGCCGATACCGCCGCAGTTGAGGCAGCTTTTTCCCGGATTGCCGATGTGGACATCCTCATCTGCAACGCAGGCATCGTCCACTATGGCCTGATGAGCATGATGGAAAGCCGGCAATGGGATCGGATCTTTGATGTGAATGTCAAGGGTATTTTTAATTGCGTCAATGCCGCCATGCCCGCTTTCTTAAAAAAGCACAGCGGCTGCATCATCACCGTTTCCAGCATGTGGGGGCAGGTTGGCGCTAGCTGCGAAGCAGCGTACTCCGCCACCAAAGGCGCTGTCATCGCCCTGACCAAGGCGCTGGCTCAGGAATTGGGACCCAGCGGTATTCGGGTCAACTGCGTATCCCCCGGTGTGATTCTGACGGATATGTGCGCCAGCGTAGATCCGGAAATTTTGGAAGGTATGGCGCAGGACTCCCCCATCGGTCGCAACGGCAGCGCAGAGGATGTGGCCAAAGCCATGGCATACTTGGCCGATGCCCCATTTGTTACCGGGCAGGTGCTGCCGGTCAACGGCGGATATGTGATGTAATAACCCCCTCCCCCGCCGGAAGGGTTAACACAAGTTTTCTTTTATTAAAAACCATGTAAGGGAGAAATAGAACTATGAAAATTGCAATTGGCTGTGACCACGGCGCGCTGGAACTGAAGAACAAGCTGGTGATGCATCTGCAGGCCCGGGGCTTTGAGCCCGTGGACTTCGGCACCCACACCTCTGAAAGCTGCGACTACCCCGAATTTGCCGCTGCAGCCGCAAAGGCTGTGGTAAACGGCGGCTGCGAAAAGGGCATCGTGCTGTGCACCACCGGCATCGGTGTTTCCATCTGCGCCAACAAGGTCGATGGCATCCGCTGCGCCCTGCTGAGCGATACCAAGTCCGCTGAAATGACCCGTCTGCACAACGACACCAACATGATGGCCCTGGGCGCCGGTGTGGTATCCCAGGAACTGGCGCTGCAGATTGTGGATATTTGGCTGGACACCCCCTTCTCCGAAGAACCCCGCCATCAGCGCCGCATCGATAAGATGATGGCTCTGGAAAAGTAAAAAGCAGCCCCGATGGCCTTCCATCGGGGCATTTTTGCCGGTCAACGGGTGGTTGAATGGCACTCAACCGGCAGTTGTGGGGAA
>JAGCMI010000031.1 GCA_017646545.1 Oscillospiraceae bacterium
CCGCGCAGCCACCCAGCACCATGGCCTGGCATGCGCGCCCCAAATCTGAACCTGCCCAAAAAACCAGAGCGGACGCGGTTACCGCCATGGAACAAAACTGCTCCGCCACCTCCACTGCTGCCAAGGTAGTGATGCGGTTGGCCGCAGTAAAATAGCCGATCATCACACCGCTGAGGCAGCTAACCGGGAGAAATGCTCCAAAAAGCCGAATGGCGCCAATGGTACGGGCATCTCCAATCCAGGTCGATGCGATCCAGGGCGCAGAAAAATAGACACCCAGGCCAATACTCAAGCTGAAAATCAAGCTATAGCGCACGCAGCCGGAGAGTACCCATATGACATTTTGTGGACGGTTTTTCCCCAGTTCTTCTGCGGTTAAGTACATGGATGCAGTGCGAACCCCTGCCGTACCTGCGGTCATGGACATGGCTGCCACGCTCATCACCAGTTGCACCAGCCCCACACCTGCCGCTCCGATTCGAACAGAGATAAAAACCTGAAAAGAGGTGGATACCAGCCGCAGCAGCAGATTGACCCCCGTCAGCATCAGGGCATTATAAAAGATGGGCATTTTTCTCACATGGACATCCCCCCGGTGTGAGAATATGCAACATAAGGGAAAAATATGAAAAGGGAGTGGAAAATCATCTCCACTCCCCTATTGATTCATTATAAATTTACAGCGCTTTCAGCACTTCCAGCACAAACTCCCAGGTACGACCCACGGAGGCAATGCCCAGGCGCTCACGGCTGGTGTGGATATCGTGCATCTCAGGACCGATGGAAACAGCATCCAGACCGGGCAGCTTTTCACTCAGCAAACCGCACTCCAGACCGGCATGGATGGCCACCACCTCAGCCTGCTTGCCGTACATCTTGCTATACACCTGAACCATGGTATCCCGCAGGAGGGAATCTTCCTTATACTCCCATGCAGGATATTCGCCGCTTTCAGAGTATGCTGCGCCATACTTTTCAGCAACACTCTTGAGCATATTCAGCAGATCCCGCTTTTCCTGGTTGTCGCAGCTGCGCACGGAGAAGGTAAATCTGACACAATCTTCTTCCATCTTTACCACGCCCAGATTCAAGCTGGTCTGGACCATCTGCGCTTCATAGTCCAACCACTTCTGGACACCGGTAGGCACATTGATCAGCATGGCGATCACCGTTTTGGTTTCATCCACGGATAGCGCATTGCCGCCCATCGCCTCCAAATTTTCACCGTAGATCACCAGTTCGGGCTCATCATAAGTATTACGCAGTTCTTCCTGCAACTGGGCAGCGATCTCATTGATTTGCTCGGCCTTATCGCCCAGCATAACCGCATCCACACAGCAGGTACGGGCAATGGCATTATCCTTGTTGCCGCCATTGATGGAAATGATGGACATGGGCATGATCCGATTGATCCGCAACAAGAGGTTTGCCATGACCTTGTTGGCACAAATCCGGTTTTTATGAATCTCCACACCGGAGTGACCTCCCTGCAGACCTTCCACCATCAGACGCACGCAGGGACCGTACACAGGCTTACGAGCAATGGGTAAACGAAGGGTCGCACGAGCGCCACCAGCACAGGAAACGGTGAAGATGCCCTCTTCCTCAGAGTCAATGTTCAGCAGCATACGACCCTTGAGCATGGACAGGTCGATGCCTGCAGCGCCAAACATACCGGTTTCCTCATCCACGGTGATCACCAGTTCCAGAGGGGGATGGACAATGGAGCGGTCTGCCGCAAGTGCCATGGCGAAGGCCACCGCAATACCATCGTCACCGCCCAGGGTGGTGCCGTTGGCAAAGATATAGTTGCCGTCGTGGGTGATGTCCAGGCCCTGGGTATCCATATCGATGGGGCAATCGGCATCCTTTTCACAGACCATATCCATATGACCCTGGATGATCACGGGAGCATGATCCTCCATGTCACCGGTGCCGGGGACAAAAATGATAACATTATTCAGTTCGTCCTGAATGTACGGAAGGCCCTGCTCCTTGGCAAAGTTCACCAGATAGTCACTGATGATCTTGGTATTACCAGAGCCATGGGGCATGGAGCAGATTTCTTCAAAATAGCCGAAAACGGAAGCAGGTTCCAGACCTGCCAGCTTTACAGGATTCATAGGGATCATTCTCCTTTACATGGTTTTCTTTATTTTAGCACAAGGAAAAAGGATTGTCTACGCAAAAATAAAAACCACAGGAAAATCCCTGTGGTTTTATTTTGAAATCAAACGATGTTCAGAGCCAGGGTCAGGACGATCCAAGCCAGAGCGATCCACTTGGTGGAAGCAGCAGCGATCTTATCCAGACTATTGGTCTTATTCTTGCCCATGTAGGTGTCGGCGTTGCCAGCCAGGGCA
Source organism: Oscillospiraceae bacterium (assembly GCA_017646545.1). Taxonomy (GTDB): domain Bacteria; phylum Bacillota; class Clostridia; order Oscillospirales; family Oscillospiraceae; genus Faecousia. The sequence goes on from JAGCMI010000031.1 coordinate 2,364, forward strand.
CCCAGACCGGCTTCCTTACCGGACTGCATCAGAACGACAGCAACCAGAGCAATGCTGGTCAGAGCCTCCAGAGCGATCAGAATATACTTGACGATTTCCATTTGCTATACCTCCCTCCGCTGACAGCAAGCGCTGCGTAATGCGGATGCATACGAAATATTTCATCGCCAAACCCGGCGATATATAAACAGCCCAAATATTATAACATACGATTTTGGATATTGCAAGTCCAAAACGGGGTTTTTTTACAATTTATTTTGTCACCCAGTTGCCGGTGGACAAACAGTTGAGATAAGCCTCGATGAAGGGATCCAGCGCGCCATCCATGACGCCATTGACATTGGAAGTTTCGCAGCCGGTGCGGGTATCCTTGACCAGGGTGTAGGGCATAAAGACATAGTTGCGGATCTGGCTGCCCCATTCGATCTTCTGCTGAACACCCTTAATATCGGCAATGTTTGCCAGATGCTCACGCTCACGGATTTCAACCAGCTTACTGCGCAGCATACGCAGACAGGTTTCCTTGTTCTGGAACTGGCTGCGCTCGGTCTGGCAGGAAACCACGATGCCGGACTTGTGGATCAGACGGACAGCGGAAGAGGTCTTGTTGACCTTCTGACCACCTGCACCGGAGGAACGGTAGACCTGCATTTCGTAGTCTTCGGGACGGATCTCGAAATCCTCGGACTCGTCTTCGATTTCGGGAATGACTTCGATGGCGGA
>JAGCMI010000032.1 GCA_017646545.1 Oscillospiraceae bacterium
AATATCCGCACCGGGATGGGTCAGCAAAGCAGCGAAATCTGCCTGCAGAGGGTGACACTTTTCCACCGGCTCCGGGTCTTGATAGTACATACCCGGCAGGGCGGTGCGCTTGGCACCGGCATCCAGGCCGATGCGCCGCAGCCAATCGATGATCCGCCCGGTCTTATCCAGCAGGTAAAGATTGCAGGTCTTACCCATCAGCTCGGCAATCAGCCGCTTCTAGGTGGGGTCGCCCAGTTCGTCGATGCAGTCAAAGGTAAAAATGGCGCAGCGCTCCATGGGCAGCTGGGAAATATCTGTCAGCCGGGCGCCGCTTAAATGCTTGCGCAGCAGCATACAGAACATGGGCGGCTCTGCCGGATTTTCCGGGGAAGCGGTGGTCAAATGCAGCCGGGGGGCGGCAGGGTTGGCTGCGATTAAAAGCTTTGCCCGGGCTTCCCGACCTTTTAAGTGCAGGATTACCGTGTCCCGGCTGGGTTGGTGGATCTTGTCCACACGGGCATCGCCCAATTGTCGAATTTCCGCCAAAACCGCGGAAAGATAAAATGCGTCAAATGCCATAGTTTTCTCCTGTAGCGAGGGGATTATTCTTCCATCATAATATGAAACAGCTGGTTGATCCGATCGGTCTGACCGGACAGATACAGATAGCCAAAGAGTGCCTCCAGACCGGTGGCCTTGGCATAGTCCATGGGGGAAGCGCCCTTGGGTACGGCATGGACATGGGCATTTTTGCCCCGACGGAAGTAGGACAGTTCCGTTTCGGTCAGATGGGGCTTGATCTTATCGGAAAAAGCAGCTTGCGCGGAAGCTTTTACCAGCTTTACGGTATCGCGGTGGAGATTACCCACATTCTGCGCCCCTTTGCTGCAAAGGTGGCTGCGACACATCAGTTCAAACACACCGTCGCCAATATGGGCCAAACTCAGATTGGAGAAGGCATTGATTTCGGCTGCGGTGAGATTCATTTGAAAGTAGTTTTCCATGTTACTTCCTCCCGAAATGGATGGGTTACACTTTATCATACCATTTTTTTAGGAAAAAGTAAACCGCAAACCCATCAGTATTTTAAGTAACGGCGCAGCCGCTGCTCCGCCCGGTGCAGCGTGCGGCTGACGGTGCTCTTGTGCACACCCCGTTTGGCGGCAATTTGGGGGATGGTCATGCGGTGAAAATAATAGTCAAGCAGGGTCTGCCGCTGCAAGGGGGTCAGTTCCTCCCGGATGACCCGCTGCACCCGCTGCAGCTGGATGTTTTTCGGCAGTCTGGGACCCAGATAGCCCTCATAGAGTATATTTTTCATTTCGGTAATACCCCCGGTCATAGTAGTGGGCAGTCAGGTCGGCCAGTTCGTTCATCTGGGTCAAAATAGGGGTCAGTTCCGCAATGCGGCGCTTGAGTTTCCATATTTTTTCGGGGTCGGTTTCCACCGCCAGTTCCTGCCGCAGCTGCCGCAGGCGGTTTCGGATGGGGACAGCCGCCTGCTGATAACAAAGGCTCAGTTCTGTCAGAGTCATGGGCTGCTCCTTTCACATCGGATGCAGTGGTAGCTGGGGGGATACACGCAGCCTCTGCAGCGGGGACACCGCTTCTCCGGATGACATTGGGGGTCGGTGAGCAAATCAAATTTTGTATGGCACATATTAGTCCCTCCTAAAGTAAAATCTGGGAATCGGCCGCATATTTTGATTTCTCTGCCAACCATTTCCGAAAAAAGTATACTACACACTTCGTGCAGAATCCTTCGAAATGTGTAGACGCCTTTTTTCGTTGTTTTTCTATGGTGCGGCTGTGTTATTATGGGGCAAAAGGGGGGAGCAATACGCTGGGAGAGAGAATATGCCTGCTGCGGCAGCGGCAGGGGTGGAGTCAGGCGGAACTGGCCAAACGGCTATGCATCAGCGCCAGCACGGTGGGGATGTATGAGCAGGGCAGGCGGGAGCCGTCTTTAAGCGGCGCGGTACAGCTAAGCCGCGCCTTTGGAGTGAGTGTGGATTATTTGTTGACGGGAGCCCCCCTGACCCGGGAGGATGCCCGGGCAATGAAGGAGGCGGTGGAGAAAAGCTTGCCGGATCGGCAGAGAAAGGGCGGCCTTTCCCGGGAGGAACTGGCTGTGATGTTTACGGCGCTCATGGGTGAGGAGTGCCTCTGAAGCTTGACAAAGGGCGTATATTTCCGTTATCATAGTATCCGGGGTGATATGTATGACAGACGCTGAATTTATGGACGAGGCTTTGGAGTTGGCAAGACAGGCGGCTCAGGACGGGGAAGTACCGGTGGGCTGCGTGATCGTGCGAAACGGTCAGATTGTGGGCAGGGGCAGAAACCGCCGGGAAAAGGCGAGAAATGCCCTGTGTCACGCGGAGATCGAAGCCATCCATGATGCCTGCTCCAATCTGGGGGGCTGGCGGCTGTGGGACTGCACCTTGTATGTGACGCTGGAGCCCTGCCCCATGTGCGCAGGCGCCATCATCAGCGCCCGGATTCCGAGGGTGGTGTACGGTGCCGGCGATGCCAAATACGGCGCCTGTGGCTCCGTGTGCGACCTGACTGCCATGGATTTTAACCATCATCCTACTGTGGAGCGAGGGGTGCGGCAGGAAGAGGCTGCGGCGCTGATGCAGGACTTTTTTCAGAACCTGCGGGTGGAGCTGCGCTCCAGACCCAAGTGGAAGCGGCCGGAAGTATAACGGAATATCCTCCCGGATGGGAAGGAGTTCAATATGAAAGGAAAAAAACGCAGCACCGTCGTCGGTGCTGCGCTCATTATTTTATTGGTGTTTGCAGGATTGGGGAAACTCCGGGGAAATGACAGAATTTGGCAGGGCCCCTTGCTGCGGCTGCCCCAGGGTGGATTTTTGAAACCCAGCCAGACCACCGCCCCGGAAGAGATTCTTCCGGCAGGACCTGCACCGCAGGGAATTGTCTTTACGGCAGCCGATGGCGCAAAAGTGTCGCTGCAATATGGGGATGGTTGTTCCTATCGGCCCAATGTGTCATCGCTGTTGCAGAAGTCCCTTTCCTGGGATCTTTCTGCCGAGGCGCCAACGGTGCTGATCATTCATACCCATGCCAGCGAAAGCTATACCCCGGAGCCGGGGCAGTCATATGCCCAAACCGCCCAATACCGCACGCTGGATACCCAGTATAACATGGTGGCGCTGGGAGATGGGCTCACAGCGCTGCTGGAGCAGGCAGGGATCGGGGTGATCCATGACCGGCGGATCCATGACTACCCTTCGTACAATGATTCTTATACCAATGCCCGTAATGCCGCGCAGCAGTTACTGGCGCAGTATCCTTCGATTCAAGTGGTGTTGGATCTGCATCGGGATGCAGTGCTCAATGCCAATGGCAGCCAGTTTGCCCCGGTGGTGGAAGTGCAGGGCAAACGGGTGGCAAAATTGATGCTGGTGGTGGGCACGGATGCATCGGGGATGCATCATCCCAACTGGAAGGAAAATTTAGCGGCAGCGGTGAAGCTGCAAGTGCTCCTGGAAAAGCAGGTGCCGGGAATTACCAGACCGGTTTTGCTGCGGGCCCAGAGATTTAATCACGATCTGTCGGAGGGGGCAATGATCGTGGAGATCGGCACAGCGGGCAATACTTTGCAGGAGGCCATGGGGGCCATGGAATTTTTGGCGCAGGCGCTGATCGGGCTGATGCACGGCAGCGTTACAGCAGATTCCACCAAGTGAGCCGGTGGCTTTCCGCAATGGCGGTGGCCAGAAAACTCAGCTCCAGGCAAGTGGCGGCAAAGTGGGGATCTTCCCGCTGCTGGGCAAAGACGGGCAGTTGAACAAATAGGGCATCGAGATCATCCATGGGGGTGTGGTCTGCAAAGGCTGCGGTGAAACGGTGATAGCGATCCCAGCGGTGCATGGCCGATCGGGCCAGATGGAAGGCCTGCTCCCAGTTTTTCGCCATGGCGGCATCTGCCGCTTCTGCCAGATCCTGCGAGATGGCGGTGTGGATGCGGCGCATACTGGTATTGATAAGCAGACTGCCGGATAGCAGCAGAAGAAGAATGAGGACCCCCAGCCAAAAACGCTTCATGGCATTTCCTCCCGTGATACAAATATGATATGCTCGCCCCGGTCGACGGTCAGCAGCCATGTGTTTGCAATTTTGGCATCGTATTGCGCCAGAATGTTCTTGAGCCAGGTTTCATCCTTGCCGCTGAGAAGCAGATTGTGGCGGAACAGATGCCCGTCTTCGATGATGGTGATGGGCAGAAACTGCCGTTGGGGCTGGATTCCTGCGTCCATGGCAGTGGCAGGTTGGAATTGGGGGTAGGGGAACACGGAAAAATTGCCGTCGGTTTCCAGAATGGCAAACTGCACCTGGTCGATGCTAAGCACATCCTTTTCCCGCAGATGACCGCTGAGTTCGTCCATGGTGATGCCGGTGCGGCGGAGATTGTTTTGCAGGATTCTTCCGTTTTCAATGAGAATCACGGGCTTGCCGCAGAGCCACCGCCGCAGCGACACACAGCGCATCGACAGCCAGGACAGCAGCAATTCCACCCCCAGTACCGTTAAAATGGGGACAAGACCGGATAGTAACGGAATCCCCCCGTCCTGCATGGGGATGGAGGCCAGATTGGCCACCAGCATGGTGACCACGAATTCCATGGGCTCCATCTGGCCAATCTGCCGCTTTCCCATGAGGCGGATGACGGCAATGAGAATGAGATATAGAAAGATGGTGCGAATGTAGGATAATAGCAAGATTTGTCACCTCGGTCAGTATCTTTCCCGAAAGACAAATAAAAAATGCAAAATCCGCAGCATTGTCTGCGGATTTTGCATTAAGTAAAGAGGAGAGGAAAAATGAAAAAGATAATTCATAAACGATTACCTACATCATAATTGATAAATATGAATAAAAAAAGGGGCAAATATTAAAAAAGTCTTAAGTTTTGAACAAAATTGTATGGAAAAATCGGAAAAATCAGGGTTAAAGCCCAGCGGGAAAGGGTGTGCCGTGGCAAAAAGCAGGGATTTTTGTGTATTTGTCTGGAAAAAATATACAGAAATCTGTTGATTTTCTTGTCGGATTATGCGATAATTTATTTGTGGCAAATTATGCCAATATAAACTAGGAGGAAAAGAAAAATGAAAAAACTGTTTGCTTTGCTGCTGGCTGTTTTGATGGTCGCCAGCCTGTTTGCTGGCTGCGCTCCCGTAGACGAAGGCAATCCCGCAGACAAGATTGCTGATGAAATGACTTCCGAAGACGGCAAGTATCAGATCGCCTTCATCACCGACGTTGGCCAGCTGAAGGACAAGTCCTTCAACCAGGGCACCTACGACGGCGTGAAGCTGTATGCTGATGCCAATGGCAAGTCCTACAAGTACTATCAGCCCGCCAACGGCGACAACGCCACCGACGATGACCGTATCGCTGCTTTCGAGCTGGCTTGCCAGAACGGTGCAGAGATCGTTGTTGCTGCCGGTTTCCTGCAGGAAGCTGCTC
>JAGCMI010000033.1 GCA_017646545.1 Oscillospiraceae bacterium
TCTTCCACGGACAAAGCGGCATCAACTGCACCCTTGCGGGCATGGTGGACATCCGTCATGGTGTAATATACAATACCGTCGCTGGTGTTTACGGGGCGGAAATTGTAATTCTTTTGAATTTCCTTGCCCTTAAATCCGCCAAAGGGGCCGCGCTACATCATCTTTTCTGCGTGGATGGAGTATGCTTTGGCCTGGTCCAATTTCTCCTGCGGTACAACGATTTTGTGGACAGTATCTTCCGATTTCATACTGCCTGCAAACAGATCGTAGTATTTTTCACCACCGACTTCTACCCAGGCGGTTGCTGCATGGTTGGTGCTGAAAACAATTTGGTAAGTATCTTCCACCGCATACACAACTGCTTCGTGGGTGAAACGGCTTCCAAAGCTGATGCCATATCCAAAATATACACAAATCAAAATTGCAAGCGCAACGCAAGCCCATTTCAAAGCGTTGGAACATTTGCAGTTTTTGACAGGGGGGAAAAATAACAGCAGAGCAAAAGCCACGATTCCCATGCTGACCAGCAGGGAATAAAGGAACTTGGGGATGATGAAATATAAGTAGTCAATGGCACCCATCACAACCACAACAACGCAGGCGACGGTAAAAACACCCAGCAATGCGGTTAATGTGATTTTAGGCCACTTTTTGCCCTTTGCGCAAAGAAGATTTGCAACAGTAGCCGCAAATAAAATCCAAAGGAAAATGGTGATAAAAAGCGGCAGATTCAGCATAAAAGTGCTGGGTTCGCTGGCGCCTGCGAATTCGGAAATGACTTTGGATATTCCGCTCCAGATGACGCGCATTGCAAACCAAAATAAGGAAATGACCAAGGCCCAGAATGCCAAAATAATGCTCCATAGATTTTTCTGAATGGTTGCTTGCATAAATTGCCTCCTTTATATGCTCCAATTTTTTACTCTGCTAAAATACATTTTATCATGGGAAAGCAGAAAATACAAGAACCGTCACGGCAGATGATTCTACCGTGACGGAAACTGTTTTATAGGCGTTTATTTTGTTATTCTGCCGGGGGCTGAATCCGCTTTTCAATCTGCGCCAGAGCGGATTTCATATTTTCATAGGTGGCCTCCGATACGCTGGAAATGTGGGCATTTTCATACAGCTCCATGGCAAGATCGATCCGCACCACCTTCATACCCTGCCCATCGCGCTGTTGGGTCAGGGTGTAGATGGGAATGTAATCCCAGCCGGTGATGGCGGTTTCTCCGGTGTCTAAGTCCTTGGTGATCTGCATCTGCAGCAGCATGGAATAGTAGCTGCCGGAAGTGGTGCCGTCCCCATAAAAATCACCCAAAGAATAGGCAATCAAGCTGTGATTTTCCTCGTCATACACCACGCTCTGCACCTGATGGGAATGGGTACCGATGATGGCATCCACCCCCAGCGACAGCATCAGATTGGCAATTTTCTTCTGGCTGGGGCTGATGGCGCTGTTGCCCTCGCTGCCCCAATGGAGCAGGGCGACGGTGATATCCGGTTTTGCTTTTTCCACCGCTTCGAGAATGTCGGTGATGCCTTGGGTGTTGATCTTTTTATAGGTGGTGGTGTAGTCGGTGTAGAGCAGATTCACGCATTTTTCGCTGCCGCTGGGCAGACCCATGCCGTCCATGCCCTTGGTAAATGCCACAAAAGCCACCTTTATTCCGCCGATGGTGCGCAGGGTAAAGCCCTGCTGCTGATGAAAATCCGCGTTGCTTTCATAGGTGCCCAGCGGCTCCATGCCGCAGGAACGGATGGCGCTAAGGGTTTGGGAAAGACCCCAAATGCCGTTGCTGACGGAACGGGAATTGGCGGTCTGCAAAAAATCCACACCGCAGGCAGATAAGGTTTGTGCCAGCGCCAGAGGGGCAGAAGCGGTGGCGCTGCCGTAGCTTTCCCCGGAGAAAGTGCCTTCAAAATTCAAAAATGCGGCATCGGCGCCGGCAAAAACCTCCGCCACATCCAAAAAGTTTTGGGTGTAGTCGTAGGTTTCTCCCACTTTTCCGGAGGCGACGGTGTTGTCCGTCACATTTAAGTCACCGCCGGCCACCAAGGTAATGGTGCGGACGTTGCCGCTGCTGCCCAGCGGCGGTTTTTCCGGTTCATGCCCACCCAGAATCAGGAGCAAAACCACTATGCCCATCAAGGCTGCAGCACCGCCCAAAGCGGCCCATTTGGCCCAAGGGTGCCTGCGGAAAATTCTTTTCAATTTTTTGATCCACTTGGCCATGGCAGGCTCCCCCAAATACTGTTAGTAACTATTATCTTACAGCATTTTTTTCCAATGCACAAGGGGATTTTTTTATTCTGCCCCCTGCAGGGCGGGGTTAAATGCATCCCGCAGGCCGTTGCCCAACAAATTGAAGGAGATTTCCAGCAGCGCGATGAATACCGCCGGGAACAGCAGAATATGGGGATAGGTGCTCAGATACTGCCGCCCGGCAGAGAGCATGGTGCCGATGCTGGTGAGATTGTTGGACTCAAAATTCACAATGCCCAGATACGACAGCATGGATTCGCTGAAGATCACCCCGGGGATCAGCAGCACGGAGCTGGTGATGATGGTGCCGATGGCATTGGGGAGAATGTGGGTGAAAATGATCCGCTTGTCCGAGGCGCCCAGCGTTCGGGCGCAGAGCACATGCTCGGCATTTTTGAACCGGTAAAACTGGCTGCGCACCCTCGATGCAATGCCGATCCATCCCGTCAGCACAAAGGAAAACAGCAACGATGGCACCACCCCCACCCGGGAGGCAAGATGCAGCTGGAACAAGGTAGCCACCACAATGAAGGGAATGGCGGAGAGAATGTCGCTGATGCGCTCCATGGTAAGGTCCAGCCTTCCTCCGTAATAGCCTTCCAGCGCTCCATAGAACACACAGATCAGCAGATTAATGGCCGATACTCCCAGCGCCAGCAAAAAGCTGAGTCTTGCCCCGGAGGCCAAGTTCACCAGAATATCCTGCCCA
>JAGCMI010000034.1 GCA_017646545.1 Oscillospiraceae bacterium
ATGACCTGACGGCACTTGGCAACGCCATGGTTGACAGCGGGGAAGCCATTCATCAGGGCGCGGCCCAGACGGATGGACTCGGCAATGCCGTTCTCAGCCTCTTCATAGCGGTTCTGGCGGGTATAGGAGTCGATGGTGGAGGGCAGCAGGTCAGCCTCGCCGTACTTTTCCAGGTACTGCATCAGCTTGATATGCTCTTCCACAACGGGCACGCCTGCACGGGGCTGCACCAGAGTGCGGCCGTCACGCTTGGCATCCAGCAGCTTCTTACCGAACTTGCGGTTATCGGGCATGGACTTGTGGTAAGCTACAGCTTCCTCCAGATCCACATCCTTACCGGTGGGCCACTGGGTCAGCACCTCCTGGCGCTGCTTAAAAAACTCATCATTGGAAATACGCTTATTCTGAATATCCATAATACTCCAACTCTTTCTTCATGATTCTCAGTGCCTGCTGGGGATAGCGTGTGCTAATGAGCCCCATTGCGGCAAGGATGTATGTTCTATCCACCCACACCGATGCATCCTTGGGACGAAGCGACATGGGTTGCGCGGGAGAAAAGAGGGCATATTTTGCAATTTCGGCGGTGCGCTGGGTATGGATCAAGCTGCCGCCGGTTACAACAATTTGCTTGACATGGGTCAAGTTTTTGCCGGATTGGACATAGGTCAGACCCATCATGGTATAGGTCTCTTCCATGGTGCCGGCATGGCGGGCAACCGCCGTTTCAATGGCCATGGAAGCCAATGCAAAGTCCAGACGCTGCAATTCCTCGTTGCCATCGGGCACGGAATCGGTATTTTCCCGCAGCCACGCAACCAGCTCTTCCACCCTGCCCGGGCGGATGCCGGCAATATGACCGATGCGGTCAGCACCCGCTGCCTCCAAAATACCACGGACGGAGTAGCGCATACCGATATCACCTTCCACCGTACGCTTGGCAAAGGGTTCGGGAATGCCTTTATACACCGTGTTCATACCCTCGGGCATACCGTCTGCGATGGAATAGATATCGGTGGTGGCACCACCCACATCCACCGCAATCAGATCACCGATACCGCCTTCCCCTTCACAGCCTTCGCTGAGCAATTCCATTGCCTGCAGCACAGCAGCGGGGGTGGGCATCATGATGTCCGACAGCAGGGCGGTCGCCTTACTCAAGCCCTTGGCATGGATGATGCGGTTGAGGAAGATCTCACGGATCTGCTTCTGGGTAGGTTCAATGTTCAGCACACCGAACTTGGGCATCACATTGGGACAGACATAGGTCTCAAACTTTTCCAGATACTTCTGACACTGCCGGGCAGCGGTACGGTTACCGGCGATGACCACCGGGAACTTAGGCTCCAGCTGAGCGAGCATCTGGGCATTGTGGAGGATGCAGGCGGTGTTACCGCCATCGGTGCCGCCCACCAGCAGGAAAATATCCGGCTTCAGCGCAGCAATCTCCTCCAGATCTTCCTCCGTCAGTTGGAAGGAATAAAGACCCACGATCTTTGCGCCGGCACCCAAGGATGCCAGCTTGGCCGCTTCACTGGTCAGCTCCGGCACCAGACCGCTGGCAACCATGCGCAGACCACCTGCTGCGGAAGAGCAGGCATAGGTTTCCGCAAATTCCAGCTTGCCGGTCTTTGCCTCCAGCAGGCGCAGGCCATTTTCCAAACCGTCATTGATGTCGGTTTGGACGGTGGTGTAGGACTGGGCGGTACCAAGAATGGTCTCCCCTTCCACATCCACAGCGGTTAATTTTGTGTATGTAGAACCAAAGTCTATCAGCAGGATCGGTTTCACACCGTCTCACCGTCCATGTGCAGCAGCTCACGCAGGGCTGCAATGGTGGTTTCGGGGGCGGTGCCGGGAGGGAATGCGCGATCGAATCCCATATCCTTGAAGCGACGCTCCACATCCTCAAACTGCTGCTTGCCAATGACGATGTTGCCGCCAACGACCAGGGGGATACCCACCAGACCGGCCTCATCGCACTTCTCTCGCATGCCACGGCAGTCCAGCTCACCCTGACCGTACAGGGAGGACACCACGATGGCGTCAGCATTGGACTCGATGGCTGCGGCGATATACTCTTCCTGGGAAACCATAACACCCAGATTTACCACTTCAAAACCTGCTTCGGTAAACGCATGGTAGAGAATCTTGTTGCCAACCGCGTGGACATCAGCGCCGATTACGCCAATGACCAGGACTTTTTTCTTGTCTGCAGTCATAAATTGCACCTCATAAAACTTTCATTATTTGGTTGCGAAGTACGTGACGTACCTCCCTATATGCTACCTATTTTTGTTGAATTTGTCAAGAGATGTTTGGTTTTTTTTGCTTGTATTTTCGCAATAAAACCGCCCTTCCGGGATAGAAGGGCGGTTTATGCTTATTCTGTTTCCAGGCTGGCCAGATAGTTGGTCATACCGGTTTCGTAGAGATTATTTCCCTCTGCGTCGATAATGACCACCACAGGGAAATTTTCCACTTCCAGACGGCGGATTGCCTCCGCGCCCAGATCCTCATAGGCGATGATTTCTGCCTTCTTGATACAACGGCTCAGCAGAGCACCGCAGCCGCCGATGGCACCAAAATACACAGCGCCATGCTCCTTCATCGCAGACACCACAGCCTCGTTGCGCTTGCCCTTGCCAATCATGCCGGTCAGACCCAGACCGATGAGGGTGGGGCTGTAAGCATCCATACGGTAAGCGGTAGTGGGACCGGCAGAGCCAATGACCTCACCGGGCTTGGCAGGGGTGGGACCGACGAAATAGATCACACCATCGGTCACATCCAGAGGCAAGGGTTTGCCCTGCTCTGCCAGTTCACACAGCCGCTTATGGGCAGCATCACGGGCGGTATAAATCACGCCACTGAGCAGCACACTGTCACCGGCCTTCAAAGAGCGGGCGACCTCCCGGCTCATAGGTACAGTAATGTTCATTGCCATATCACAGCACCTCCGTCTGATGGCGGGTCACATGGCAGTTGATATTCACCGCCACGGGCAGACCCGCAATATGGGTGGGACACTGCTCGATATGCACCGCCAGAGCGGTGGTCTTGCCACCGAAGCCCTGGGGGCCGATGCCCAGACCATTGACCAGCTCCAGCAGTTCCTTCTCCAATTCGGCATAGAAGGGCACGGGGTTGGGCTCTCCTGCATGGCGCATCAGCGCCTTCTTTGCAAGGTAGGCAGCCTTATCAAAGGTGCCGCCCACACCCACGCCTACCACGATGGGAGGACAAGGATTGGGGCCGGCTTCACGAACCACCTGCACCACAAAATCCTTCACGCCCTGCAGGCCATCGGAAGGCTTGAGCATTTTGATCTGGCTCATATTTTCACTGCCGAAGCCCTTGGGGGCAACGGTAATCTCGCAAACATCACCGGGCACGATGTCAAAATAGATCATAGCAGGGGTATTGTCACCGGTATTGACACGATCCAGAGGATCGCGGACAACACTCTTACGCAGGAAACCATCCCGGTAGCCCTGACGGACACCTTCGTGGACGGCCTCATTCAGGTCACCCTCAATATGGACTTCCTGACCCAGCTTGACAAACACGCAGGCCACACCGGTGTCCTGACAGACGGGGCAATTCTCCCGGTCAGCGATCTGGTAATTCTCCATGATGCGCTCCAGGATCTCCCGTGCCTGACCCCACTTTTCGCCTGCATAGGCTTTCTCAATAGCAGTCTTCACATCCTGAGGCAGGTGGCAATTGGCCTCAATGCACAGACGGCGGACAACCTCGGTGATTTTTTCAGCGGAAATTTCACGCATTGTACTTTACTCCTCTTCCCATTGATTGCCACAAACCTCCTAGTTTTAAACGTAGGTAGATAATACAGCAATTCTGCAAATAAGTTCTTTGCGATTTTGATATCTTATGATATAATGAATATAGAACAAATGTCTGCAAAGGTGGTGAGATAGTGGAATATTCCTACAAGTTTCGTCTGTATCCCAATAGGGAACAAATCAACTTAATAGAGCGCACGTTCGGTTGTTGTCGATATGTGTATAACCACTATCTTGCCATGCGTCAGGAGGTCTATCAGACCTCCGGTGAGTCATTTAACTATTATGTTTGCTGCAGAGATTTGACTTTGATTAAA
>JAGCMI010000035.1 GCA_017646545.1 Oscillospiraceae bacterium
CCAGAATCTGGTAAGCCTGGAACAGATCCAAATGCTGCACCTTCAGCGCATAGTCCAGTTCGTTGACCTTGTAGCTGCTCTGGTAGGAGTTCTCGTCGCCGCCCTTGGTACGCAGGAACTCATCACCGGCCAGCATGAAGCAAGTGCCGTTGGAGGTCATGACCACAGCATTGGCCAGCAGCGCCATCTTCTTGGCCACAGCTTCGTCGGTAATACCGGCAGCCTTGATGCGGTCATACAGGGTGTAGTTATCGTGGCAGGTAACATAGTTGACGGTACGGTTGGGATCGGTGATCTTCACAGAACCGTGGGTAATGCCCTGCAGGCCGGAGAGGATCTTCTGCACATCGGTATTGGTGACGGATTCGGTCTTGGTGACCCAGCCCTTGGCGGTCTTAGCGTTCAGACCACCCTTGATGAGGGCATCACGCATCTGATCGTTGAACTGACCCACGCCATTGAGCTTATTGGCATTGACCTGGATGGCCTGCTGGCTGCTGGGCAGTGTGGAGGTGCCGCCGCACCAGGGCTCACCGTAAATAACGATGTTGGGATTGATTTCCTGCAGCGCCTCAGCAACCAGGTTCATGGTTTCGATATCGTGCAGACCCATCAGATCGAAGCGGAAGCCGCCCAGCTTATACTCCTCTGCCCAGAAGCAGGCGGAGTCGATGATGAACTTACGAACCATCAGATTTTCGCTGGCTACTTCGTTGCCGCAGCCGGAGCCATTGGAGAGGCTACCGTCGCTGTTATAACGGAAGTAGTAACCGGGCATCAGAACATCAAAGTTGGAACCGTTGGCAGAGGAAACATGGTTGTAGACCACATCCATGATGATGTTGATGCCGGCAGCATTATAGGCCTGCACCAGAGTCTTAAACTCCTGAATACGGACATAGCCGTTTTCGGCATCGGTGGAGTAACCACCCTCCAGCACATTGTAGTTGAGGGGGTTATAGCCCCAGTTGAAGGACATGTTGGCCTCGTTATTGGCCTGGTCGAAGATGGGGATGATCTGCACAGCATTGACACCCAATTCCACGATATGGTCAAAACCGGTGGTGACGGTAATGCCATTTTCGGTGTAGGTGGTGCCGCTCTGGGTCATACCCAGGAACTTCTTGCGCCAGTTTTCATTACCCACCCAAGTATCGGAAGAAGTGACATCCGCCACATGGGTTTCCCAAACCACCAGTTCCTTACGGTCATAGGCGATGGGACTGACATTTTCCCAACCGGCAGGGTTGGTCTGGCTGAAGTCCACGATCTGACCGCGGACACCGTTAAGACCTGCACTCTTGGCATAGGGGTCGACCACTTCAAAGCCGTCGGGATGGGCATAGTTGGTGACGGTATAGGTATAGTACTTACCGGCATAGTCACCCTCCAAAGTAGCGCAGAACACGCCCTTTTCTTCACGGGTCATTTCCACACGCTCAATGGGGGCATCGTTGGTGCCGAAGCCCTTTTCGTAGATATTCAGAACAATGGAGCTGGAAACGGGAGACCAAACCTTGAAGGTGGTCTTCTCGGCTGTGTAGAGGGCACCCAGTTCTCCATCATAGTAATACAGCTCGTTGAAAGCATCGGTGGTGTAGAGGCTCACGAAGGAAATGCCGCTCTTGGCAGTATCCTCGGTGCCGGCGAAGACAACCTCCACCTCATAGTTCTTGCCCAGCACAACCTGGAAGCCGGCAGGCAGATCGATGGTAGCGCTCTTCTGCTCATCTACCACCACCTCACACAGCAAGGTGCCTTCTTCATACACGGCTGCCTTGGTGATGGGGGTATTGGTGTTAACCTGCACCTGGTTCATGGAAGCAAAGGCAGCTTCGGTGATCATAGGTGCGACGGAGAAATTCTTATCCATATACACTGCAATATCTCCCTGTTGAATATAGAAATGATAATAGTTATTTTCGTCCATGACATAGTCGGCAAAAGAAATCATACGGTCCACATTGCCATCTTTGGTCCAGCTGGCGAGCAGTCTGGGAATGATGCCGATGCCCTTGGTCAGAGCGTTGGGACCAAATGCGCTCAGCGGATATACGGCAACACCGCCGAAATCGTCGATATAATTGATCTCATACAGGCTGCCCTCACCGCCGGTTTCCCAAATCCAGAAGCCCCAGTCATCGTAGGCATCGTCGTTGCGGCGATAGTGGATCTGAATAGAGGGCTCATCAGCCACAGGAATATCGGTGCTCAGCCCACCAGAGGTAGGTTGGGTTGCCGAAGGCTGGGGCGTGGTGCTGGGTTGGGTGCTGGGGTCGGTGGCGGGTGCAGGACCGCAAGCCGTCAGCAGCATGCAAAGCAAGAGCACCCAGGCAAGGATTCTTTTTTTCATAAGTATTTGCCTCCAAAAAATGAAATCGCAGCAAAGCTGCGGCCGGTAGTACGGAAACACAAAGGTTTCCGGTGTTGGGATTTCCTAGACATTATAGCCAATCTTTCAGCAGATTGTCAAGGGAAGCTGCCTCAAATCCTGATGGGCGGATTTTGTGGATATCCACCAAATCACAACAAAAAGCCTCCGGTTTTCACCGGAGGCCTTCATTTTTATGTTTTTTCGGTATCTTTCGCCCAAACCAAGGGGTTTTGCGCATTATTACCATTCCGACGGCATCAAGAAGCCAAATTTGGCGCTCTCGCCGGCAATGATGTATTCCAGGGTACCGGATTTTTCAATATTTTCGATGGTGAAGTCCACCACGCCCATATCATCCGGGGTGACCTGCCCAATGATCTCACCGTCCAGCACCACATAGAAGGCAAAATTACCGCTTTCCACATAGAAATCAGCCAGGTAGATATAAATATCGGAACCCTTGGCAATCCAGCAGCTGTACAGCCGGTGGACACCGGTGAATTTCTTGCAGGAATATCTCACACCATTGCTAACACGCAAACCGCCAAAATTCCAGGAGGTTTCGCTGGTGGTCAAGCCGCCACGGGAGCCCATTTTCTGGGAAATGATATCCTCTTGTGTGATCTGCTGCAGAGAATAGTCATCCGGACCATTGGTATCCTCTATATGCTCCGGTGCGGGATTCAAAAAGCTCCAGACCAGAAAAACCACCACCATCGCCACAACGACCGCGCCCAGAAGGATGTTCTTCACCTTTGGATTGGACATGAATTCTTTGATTTTCTCCATGATTATGTTCCCTCCTGTTTTTGTACGCTTGCACATATGACCCATGATGGCAGAATATGCATATTTCCAATGTGGGACTCATTATAATGATTGCAGTATCACTTGTCAACAAATGCAGAACCTTAGGAGGGGTCTTCCAAAATCAGATCGATGCCCTGCTGCAGTGTTTCTGCGCTGATGGCACCAGTATATGTCGCCACGATATAGCCTTCTGCATCAATGAAGATGGTGGTAGGAATGGAGTAAACCTGATAAGCATTGGCTGCCTCGGAGAGAATGTCGAAAAACACCGGGAAGGTATACCCCTTTTCCCGCACAAACTGGGAGGCCTTGGAAAGGGTTTCTTGTTCACCGTCGGTGAGATTGATCATCAAAAACTGAACCTGATCATCCCAGCGCATATACAATTGCTGAAAATCCGGCATTTCACTCTGGCAGGGGCCGCACCAGCTGGCCCAGAAATTCACCACCATGGGCTCGCCATGGTAATCCGACAGCCGCACCTCGGTGCCATCTTTGTCATAGACCAGAAAATCCGGCGCAAATACCCGATCCTGCTCCGTCAACTGCCCCCCGGCAGCGCCTCCAATGAACTGATTATACAGCACATAGGCCCCTGCCAACAGCAGGGCCAACACCAATACGGCAATCAGTATTTTCTTCTTGTTTTTCATAATTCCTCCTTATCCCAGCAGCACCAGAAACCGACCACGCATTCCCGTTGCCACGAAAACACCGATGATGATCCGTATGACACCGCTGACGATATTGATGATGTAATAATTTTCCTTGCTCCAAGCAAAGCATGGTGCCTGCCAAAGTGGAGGTAATGGCGCAACTTCCGGTTGCGCAACCGGCTGTATCGTAACAAATCAGCCCTACCAAAGCGCCACCAAAGATAAAAAGCAGGGAGCCAAGACGGATTTTCCGCATATTTTTACAGAAATCGCCTCTGTGAATATTTATGATAGCAGTATAAGCGCTCTGCGTCAAGCATTCCATGAGGATATCACAAAAGACCGCCAAAGCGGTCTTTTGTAGCGGTTTTATTCCTCCGGATACCACAAAGCATCCAGTTCTATAAGCGCGTTTTGGACAAAGGCGGGCATTTTCCCCTTGAGATGGCGGCTCTTCCAGAGATTTTTCCCCTGCACCCGGGTCAAAATATTGCCCCTGAGGTCACTTTTCGGCTCATTGCAGCGGCAGCGAATGTCCGTCAGTTCGATGGTGACGGGTTCCTTGCCTACCGTCACACAGATCTCCTTAACCTCCAGATCCCGGAATTTAAGGAACATCTGCCGCTGCTGGGGCAGCAAACCGAAGCTATCCTTGGGCGGGGTGATGGTCAGGCGCAGAGAAGTGTCCTTCTCTTCCACAGTGAAGGTGGTGATGGCAAACTTTCCCTTTTCATAGTCCATGGACTGTCCATCGTCCTCGTAGAGTTCATAGCTGCCGTTGCCCCGCCAAATATGAATTTCCAAAGGCTGGGAAAGGGACAAATCGTTGGTGTCAGCGCTGCGGTACATGGGCACGATGGCACCTTCCTTTGCCAGCACGGGAATGCAGTCCATATCCCGGTACATAGGCACCCACTGCCCGCCATTGTAGATCTGTCCGGTGAAAATATCCGTCCAGCGGCCTTCCGGCAACCACGTGTTGACATAGCCCAAATTCAGCCGCTTGTCGGCAGGCTTTGTAATGGGGCTGACCAGCAGCTGAGAGCCGAAGTAATACTGATTCTTCGCTTCATAGGCCTCGTGGCAATGGTGGCGATAGTAAAGGGGCATACAAATCGGCTCACCAAATACATGGGTACGGTGATTGGCGGTATAAAGGTACGGGATCAGCTTATGCCGCAGCCGCAGGAAATCCTCTGCCACTTTTGCCACCGAAAAGCTACGCTTCCACGGCTCTTTGCCCATGAAGTCGGAGTTGGAGGAATGAAGGCGGTTGATGGGACTAAAGACGCCATACTGCAGCCAGCGCAGGTACAGTTCATCATCCTGCACACCCAGCATATGTCCGCCAATGTCATGGCTCCACCAACTGTAACCTGCATTGGCGGCGGTATTGGTAAAGTAGGGCTGGAAATGAAGGCTCTTCCATGTGACATGGGTATCACCGGAGAAGCCCAAGGGATACCGGTGGCTGCCCAGACCTGCATACCGGGAGAGGATCAAAGGACGCTTGCCATTTCTGGCGGCATCCTGCGTATGATAATGGTTCAGCGCCCACAGCGGATCCAAACCGGGGATATTGGTATTCTTACCCTGCTGCCAATCCAGCCACCAGAAGTCCACGCCCTCCTCTTCCAAGGGGTGATGCACTTCCTCGAAATAAGCCTGCATGAATTTGGGGTCGGTGGGATCAAAGGGGATCAGTTCCCGGCTGGCAGGGTCTTTGCCCATGCGGCGGCACATGGCTTCATAAGCCTTTTCAAAATAGCGGATGCCCTGAGAATGGTGGACATTCAGCGGCACTTTCATTCCCTTTTCATGGAGCCAGGACAGTAGTTCCTTGTGATCCGGGAACAGTTCCGTATTCCAGGTATAGCCCGTCCAGCCGGGCAGCACGGTGTTATAAAACAGTTCTTCCTTGCTTCTGGGTTTGCCGGGCTTGGCATCCTCGCCAAAGCGCTGCAGCACATCCACCCAATGCCAGTCCATATCAATGGTGGCCACGGTGATGGGGATTTTTTTATCTATGAATTTCTGCATGAGGCTGCGGTATTCTTCCTGGGTATAGGCCCGATAGCGGCTCCACCAGTTGCCCAATGCGAATTTGGGGATCAGGGGCACAGCACCGGTGAGGCGGTAGAAATCCTGCATCTGCCGCAGATAATCTTGGCCATAAGCAAACCAGTAGCAATCCTTGCACTTGGAGCGGGGCGTAATGGTGCCATCTTCCTTCAGAAGCAAGCTTTTGCTGTCGTCCATCACCGCAACACCGGACGCAGCGGTAATGCCCGGATTCAAGCGCACTGCGCCATTGGCTTGATCCAAGGTACGGGCAGTACCGGGTAAATGTTCTTTTCCAATTTTCTTGGTGTAGTAGCCCTCGATAAAGTTTGCATAAACCACCTTACCGGATGCGGTATCCACCCGAAAACAAACTTCTTCCGTTTGGATGGAAAGGGTCTTCCCCTGCTCCTGCAAGGTATATTTTACGGGCGGAAACTCCCGATTCATCACCGTTTGGGTGGGCAGGTCTGTAAAAGCGCCCTTCTCCGTCCGCAGCAAACGGGCTGTCAGCAGGGATATTCTCAAATCCTTTTTCTCAAAGATCACCATATTTGCCGCCTCCTTTTTCTATTTGTACTATAGCACAGCTTGACCCGTAACACAAGACAGCCGATTGGCCAAAATAAAAAGCAGAACCATTAGGTTCTGCTTTTTATGAATTATAGCAAAGTACTCACCAAGGGGAAGAGCACTGCGGTCAAAAGGCCGGCAACCACCAGCGACAAGCTGCTGACCGCACCGGTCAGTTCCCCCAGTTCATTGGCTCTTGCGGTGCCGATGACATGGCCGGAAGTACCAAAGGCCACGCCCTGCGCCACGGGATCCGTAATGCGGAGGATCTTACAGCACAAAGAGCCGAGGATATTGGCAATGATACCGGTGATGATGATGGCAGCGGTGGTCACAGAGCCAAGACCGCCCACCATTTCGCTCAAAGGTACACCAATGGCAGAAGTCACGCTCTTCGGAAGCAGCGACAGCGCCAAGGTAGTGTCGATACGGAAAGCCATTGCCCAAAGAATCACCATGAACATACAGCTTACTGCACCGGCAGCAATACCCACCAAAATGGCAGGCAGATTACGGCGCAGGGTCTGGAAATGCTGGTACATAGGAATGGCAAGGCACACTGTGGCAGGGGTCATCAGCCAGGACATCTTGCTCATGCCCGCCTGATAGGTGGAATTATCCAAACCAGTCAGCAGCATAAACAGCAGCACCAGAATCATGGCGATCAATATGGGATTTGCCAGAGCAGATTTTAGCTTTTTCTGGATCAGAAGGCCGATTTGATAAGCGCCCAGCGTCAAAAGCATGGGCAGAATGCCGATATAGAGCAGATCACGCATGCTTTTCGCCTCCCTTCCGGGACAGCAACTGGGTGATGCCGCCGCTGATGCCGAATGTCAGCAAAGTGGATGCCAACAGCAGCAACGCAATGGGCAGCAGCTGGGGACGGATCACCGCCCAATGCTCCACGATGCCCACCGTGGGCGACACAAACAGCACCGGCAGAATGGATGCCAGAAAACCGCCCACTTCCTTCACCTGCTCCACCTTCACCAGTTTCAGGCAGAGCGCGGCAAACAGCAGCGCCAGACCATACACGGAAGCCGGGATGGGCAGCGGAACAATGCGCTGCAGCGCTTCGCCCGCGACGGTGAAGCCCATAATAATGAGAAATTGTGATAAGTATTTCATATTCTTACCAATAATTGCGGCGGATCCCAATAACTGTAACTTCAGGATTTCGCTACAATTTTTATCCAATAATTATTTTATGAAAAAAGTCCTTTGTGTTTTAGCATTCTCATGCTATAATTATTTTAGAACAAATAGTCGCAAAGGTGGTGAGATCGTGGAATATTCCTACAAGTTTCGTCTATATCCCAATAGGGGGCAAATCAACTTAATAGAGCGCACATGGGTTGTTGTCGATATGTGTATAACCACCATCTTGCTATGCGTCAGGAAGTCTATCAGACCTCCAGTGAGTCATTTAACTATTATGCTTGCTGCAAAGATTTGACCTTAATTAAACAGCTGGATGAAACTTCCTGGCTACGGGAAGTTGATGCAACTGCACTCCAGGCTTCTGTACAAAACTTGGATCATGCGTTCCAAAACTTCTTCCGTCGAGTAAAGCAAGGCGAGAAACCCGGCTATCCGAAGTTCAAAGGCAAACACAGTCGTAAGTGCAAGCAGCAGGTTAATTAAATACGAGCACCCCGAATTGAAAAAAGCATTATGGAAGGAAACCTTTGGGAGCAGAAGTTTTTGCTTGATTACAACTGGGGGACACCCGTTGAAATTATCCGGCAGTATATAGAAAGCCAAGGTGAGAAATCGTGAACAAAGCCTATAAGTATCGCCTCTATCCGAACGCTTTCCAACGAGAGCTGTTCACCAAAACTTTTGGCTGTGTGCGGTTCATATACAACCGAATGTTGGAAGACAAAATCGCATATTATCAGGCTGCCGGCAAGATGCTGACTACGACTCCCGCAGCCTATAAGAAAGAGTTCCCCTGGCTTGCTGAAGTAGATTCTTTGGCACTGTGTAATGCCCAAATGCAGTTGCAGACGGCCTATCGCAACTTCTTCCGGGATAATAGTATTGGATTTCCGAAATTCCGCAGTAAGAAAGCACAGAAGAATTCCTATACCACCAACTGTATCAATGATAATATCGCGATAATTGGCAGTTGCCTGAAACTTCCTAAGGCCGGACGGGTAAAAGCAAAGTTTCACCGTCAGATCCCGAAGGGGTATAAGATCAAGAGTGTTACGATCAGTATGGAGGCAACCGGAAAGTATTATGCTTCTATCCTCACAGAATATGAGGCAGAAGTTCCTGCTATTTCGTTGGATGCCAATAAAGTCCTGGGACTTGATTATAGCAGCCCTCACTTCTATGTGGACAGTGAAGGATATGCTCCCGATATGCCGCATTACTATCGGAGATCCGAATCGGCTCTTGCAAGAGAGCAAAGGAAGTTATCAAAAATGGTAAAAGGCAGTTCCAATTACCAAAAGCAAAAAAAGGTTGTAGCCAAACTTCATGCGAGGATCAGAAACCAGCGGAAAGACTGGCAGCACAAGGAAAGCAGAAAGATTGCAGATAACTGGGACATTGTATGCGTTGAAGACATCAATTTAAAAGGGATGGCCCAAGGATTGCATCTTGCCAAAGCGATCAATGACAATGGCTTTGGTCAGTTCCGTACTTATTTGGCTTATAAGTTAGCAGAGCGAGGAAAAAAGCTTATCATGATAGACAAGTGGTATCCTTCTTCTAAGCTGTGCCAAAACTGCGGCGTCGTAAATACGGAACTTACATTGGCAGACCGTAACTGGGTGTGCCCATCTTGTGGAGAAAAACACAACAGAGACCACAATGCTGCCATAAATATTAGAGATGCAGGCTTAAGAATGATAGCTTGATAAACAAACAACAGAACCGTGGGACACACGGGGATAGCTCGTTTATGCTTAGCAGGTTACTGCTATCGAGCGAGAAACCCCCACCTCAATGCGTTAGCATAGGTGGTGGGGGTATGTCACGAATTCCCCATCCGCCGCGAAAGCGGATGGGGATGGTTCATTTTTCTTATTCGCCCAGAATTTCGCCCATCATCTGGTCCACCAGAATCAGGCAGCGCGGCACATGGAAGGGGCCCTTGAAGGTACTGCCCTTACAAGCAGGCTGGGTGGGCTTGCCATCACGACGCAGGTAGCCATACCATTCGCCGTACTCGTCAGCAAAGTAGGTCTTGCAGTAATCCAGCAGCTGGTAGAAGATATCCAGATACTTCTCGTCCTTGGTGTCACGATAGATCATGAGGGAAGCGATCAGCGCCTCATTGTGGGGCCACCACAGCTTCATATCGTGCTCGTAAGCTTCGGGAGGATTGCCCAGGCAGTCCATGAAGTACAGAATGCCGCCGTATTCGGAGTCCCAGCCCTTGTTGAATGCCATGTCAAAGACATTGATGGCCTTTGCATGCAGCTCCTTGTCGCCCACATCGTTGGCATAGTCCATCAGGAACCATGCACACTCGATATCGTGGCCGGGGTTGACCATACGGCCTTCGGTGACATGCAGACGGGGGGTGCCGTCCAGCGCAACGGACTCCAGAGTCACGCCCAGTTCGGGCTTAACATGGTAATTGAAGATATCTGCCACACACTCAGCAGCGCGCTGATCGTAGAGATCCTTCATCTCGGGGTCCACGCGCTTCATAACGCCGGTGACATTGAGGATGATCATGGGGATGCCCAGAGCGCGGCCGGTACGGGTGGACTTGGGGCCCATGCCGGTGGGGTCGGTCATACCATGGTTCAGATTCCAGTACATATCGTAGGCGCGGCGTGCACGCAGCAGGTGCTCACGCTCACCGGTAACACCGTAGTACTCAGCATTGGCGATGCAGTAGAAAGCCTCGGAGTAGCAGTAACGGCGCTGACGCAGAGGAGTGCCATCGGCTTCCACGGTGAAGTACAGACGGCCGTCAGCATCGTGGTTGACGCAGTGCTCTTCCAAGAAGTCGATGCAGCTCTTGGAGAACTTCAGCCAATCCTCACGAACACCGTAGACCTTGCACAGATATGCGTAGGTCCAGCCACAGCGGCCCTGCATCCACACGCTCTTATCGGTGGAATAAACCTGACCGGCACGGTCCAGGCAGGTAGTAACACCACCATTGGTATGATCCCAGCCGTTCTTCAGCCAGAAATCAGCGACATTGGACAGCTGGTTGCGGATCCACTGGCGCTCTGCTACAAACTTTTTACGATCCATGATATATCCTCCATATAATTATTTGTTTTCTAATGACAAGCCGGAAAAAATATGCTATAATGGCAGCAATAATTTCCGGAGGTATTTTAAGATGAAAGGTTTATTCCGGTTAGACGGTCCGCTGATGACGGTTATGACCCAAATCACCGACTGCATCTTCCTGTCGCTGTTCTTCCTTCTAGGTTGCATTCCCGTCTTGACCATCGGCACAAGCTTTGCAGCATTGTACGATTCCACCTTCCGGGGCATCCGGGATGGGGAAAGAAACAGCTGGCAGCGGTTTTTCCAGACTTTCCGCCAGAACTGGAAGGCAGGCATCGTGCCTACAATCGTGTTTCTGGTGTTGCTGATGGGTCTGTGCTACGGCATGATCCAGTGCTGGAATGCTGCCGTTTACGAACAGATCTCCTGGATGATCTTTGCCGCCATCGCCCTGCTGGCCATTGCCGTGGCAGGTATCCTCAGCATTTTGTTCCCCATGCTCAGCAGATTTGAAAACTCTGCTGCCGCCCTGGTGAAGAACACCCTGGTTCTGGGACTTGCCAATCTGCCCAAAGCCTTGGTGCTGGGTGTGATCAATGTGAGCACTGCCCTTTTGTGCATCCGATTTGTCTTTCCGGTGTTTTTCCTGCCGGCGGTGGCCGCCCTGCTGGGCAGCTTCCTGATTGAGCCAATATTCAAGCCCTTCATGCCGGAAGAAACTGAAGATTTCGAGGAAGCTGCCGAATAACGGCAGCTTCTTTATACATTATAATATAATTACAAAATCTGGGGAATCAACGCAGCGAAGCGCTCTGCCAGCTGGGCATGACCCTTCTTGGACAGGTGCATATAGTCGATCTGGTTGAATTCACAGCCGGCTGCATCCATGAAATGGCAGCCCAGCAGGTCAGCCTTCAGCTTATAGTAATGAGCCAGCTCTCTGCTCTTTTCGGCGCAATGGATACCCATGCAGGGATCGTTCAGCTCATCACCGATGGGAGGAGGAGAAACGATGAGGATATTGGGATCCTTACCGCCCCAGCAATCGACGCTCATGCACTTACGCACCAGGCGCTCCATGCCCAGACCGATGCAAGCGGCATTCATGCCCAGACGATCCTTGGTATCATTGGTGCCCAGCATGATAATCAGAAGATCGATAAACTCATGGCTCTTGAGAATGGGGTATGCCACACTCAATGCATCCATGGATTCGTGCAAGGGATCCACAAAAACGGTGGTACGGCCGGAGAGGCCCTCCTCCGTCACCAGATACTCATCGCCCAGCAGTTTCTGCAGCAGGCAGGTCCAGCGCTCGTTCTCATTAAAACGGATGCCGCCATCAGCGCAATCCTTGGGATCGGCACAGTAGCCGTGTGTATTGGAATCACCCAAACAAAGAATGTGTTTTTTCAAGGCAATATCCCCCTTTCTATACATCTTAAAGATACCATGTTTTTTTCTGCCGTCAAGGGCAGATTTTTCTTTTCGTCAATATGCATTAAAAGCATACTGCGGTTTTAGGCAAAAGTGAAATTCGGTATTTAGAATGCATCTTACCCCTCTTACGGAATGAACAATGGTTGACAAAAGTTTCCTTTTCGTGTAATATTCTTAATGTAGCACAGTGTTGCATTCACGGCATTGTGCAAAACTACAAAATCATAAGGAGAAACGATTATGAAGAAGATCCTCGCAATGATCCTGGCTCTGATGATGGTCCTGTCTCTGTGCGCCTGCAACATTTCCGGCGGCGACGACGTAGAGATCACCCTGTGGACCTATCCCATCGGCGGCTGGGGCACCCAGGCTACTGTTGACGAACTGATCGCTGACTTCGAGGCTGCTAACCCCGGCATCAAGGTCAAGGTCGAGTACCTGGACTACACCAATGGTGATGACAAGGTCAACACCGCTATCGAAGGCAACGCTGCTCCCGACCTGATCATGGAAGGTCCCGAGCGTCTGGTTGCTAACTGGGGCGCTAAGGGCCTGATGGTCGACCTGTCCGACATGCTGGACGCTACCGACAAGCAGGAACTGAACGCTGCTGCTCTGAACGCTTGCTACGGCGCTGATGGCAAGGTTTACGAGTATCCCCTGGTCATGACCGCTCACTGCATGGCCATCAACAAGACCGTTTTCGAGGCTGCCGGTGCTATGGAG
>JAGCMI010000036.1 GCA_017646545.1 Oscillospiraceae bacterium
CATCCTCGCCCAGCTTGATCTTGCGGGTATGGACCTTCAAAGTGTCCAATCTGCCCTGGAAATTGGGTTCATCCACAATGATCTGCCGATCGAAACGGCCGGGACGCAGCAACGCCTTATCCAGAATTTCGGGCCGGTTGGTAGCTGCCAGACACACGATGCCCTTGTTGGAGTCGAAGCCGTCGAATTCGCCCAGCAGCTGGTTCAGAGTCTGGTCATTGTAGCCCAGACGGGAATCTCTGCGGTGACCCACAGCGTCAATTTCGTCAATGAAAATGATGCAGGGAGCCACCTTGGCAGCCTGCTGGAACAGGCTGCGGACACGGCTGGCGCCCACGCCCACGAACATTTCTTCAAAGTCGGAGCCGGAGATGGAGAAGAAGGGGACACCTGCTTCGCCTGCCACGGCCTTGGCAAGCAATGTCTTACCGGTACCGGGGGAGCCGACCAACAGCGCGCCCTTGGGCAGCTTTGCGCCGATTTCGGCATATTTCTGGGGATTGTGGAGGAAATCAATGATCTCCTGCAGGCTTTCCTTGGCTTCATCCTGACCGGCCACATCCTTGAAGGTGATGCCGGTCTGCTTTTCCATATAGACCTTGGCCTTGTTGTCGCCCATGCCACCGGCAGCACCCATGCGTCGGGTGACGAGGCTCATCACCAGCATCAAACCGCCGATCATCAGCACGTAGGAGAGGATCATCATAATGAAGGAATTATCCTCCACGATCTTCTCGCTGCCATCGACACCCATTTCATGCAGCCGCTCCAGCAGACCCATATGGTCACCGGTGGGCAGGCCCGTATAGCAGGCACGGCGCTCGTTAGAAGGCTTTTCTGCCTCCTCTTTGGTCATATAGTAGATCCGGTCAGAGTGGATCTCCACCTCGGAGAGGTTTCCTGCCTCCATCTCGGTCAAAAATTCCGAGAAGGTCTTCAGCTCATACTTGCTGGCGTTGATGGAGTTATAAATGCCGGTTGCCAGCAGCACCACCGCCACGGCAATCAGCAGCATGGTAAAGACCCGGCCGCGGGGTTTCTTACTGTCGGGATTGTTGTTATTTTTGGAAGAATCGTTGCGATTGGGTTCCACGGAACACTCGCCTCCTTAACATACTTTCAATTCTATTTTGGGTATCATAGCATATTTTCCGCCTTCTGGCAATGAAAGTTTCCTATTTGTGTAGTAAACTTTCTGTTAATTTCCTCCGGTGGGAAAAATAAATGGCATTTCTGCCGAAAAGAGGGAAAAATACTGGTTGAGAAACGAGCCTATTTCTGTTACAATGAAAAAAACTATTTGCAGAATTGGAGTGCAGAAATTATGAAAGAAGAACGCCGCCGTCCCAACGGCAATTTCCGCCCGGAACGCCCTGAAAAGAAGGAGCGCCCCGTGCGTACCGCATACGAGGTTCGTCCCGAACCCAAGGAAGAGGTAGAAGGTCAGCTGGAGGGCAGAAATGCGCTGCAGGAGGCCCTGCGCGCCGGCCGCACCATTGACAAGGTATTTATTGCAGCCGGTGATACCGACCGCGCCCTGCAGCGTCTGGCTGCGGAGGCAAAGGATGCCGGTGCTGTGGTGGTGCCGGTGGATCGCCGCAAGCTGGACAATATGAGCTTCACTCGCTCCCATCAGGGTGTCATCGCCCTGACCGCCGCCCACGAGTATTCCACCATTGATGAGATTTTGCAGGAGGCTGCCGCCCGTGGCGAAGATGCCCTCATCGTCATCTGCGACGAACTGACGGATCCTCACAATCTGGGTGCCATCCTGCGTACGGCCGAATGTGCCGGTGCGCACGGTGTCATTATCCCCAAGCGCCGCAGCGTGGGTCTGACCGCTACTGTGGCAAAGGCTGCTGCCGGCGCCATGGAGTATATGAAGGTGGTGCGTGTCACCAATATCAACAGCGCCATCGCAGAACTGAAGGAAAAGGGCGTGTGGGTATTCGGCACCGCAGCGGAAGGTTCCGTGCCCATGTACAAGGCCAATCTGGCTGTGCCTGCCGCCATCGTCATCGGCAACGAAGGTGATGGCATGAGCCCGCTGGTGCGGAAAAACTGCGATGTGATGGTGCATATTCCCATGAAGGGTAAGATCTCTTCTCTCAATGCGTCCAATGCCGCATCCATCTTGCTGTATGAGGCGGTGCGTCAGCGGCTTGGCTGATTTTCAGAAAAAAGGAGGGTCGTCCGTGAAAGAGGATACCAAGGAATATACGCTGGACGACCTGGAAGATATCATCCGGGAGTACAGCTCCCAACGATTGCCGGATCTGGAGGAACCGCTGCCGGAGGAAACACCCTCTGACAAGGGGGACACCATCCGCCTGGGGAAAATGGCGGCTGATACTGTCCGGCTGGGAAAGCAGGAGAGCGACACCATTCGCCTGGGGGGCAAGGAAGAAAAGCCGGGGGATACCGTTCGCCTGGACAAGGCGGGAAAGCCGGTGCAGAAAAAACCGGCGCAGGATACAAAGCCCTTGCCGGATCCGGACGATGATGTGCGGATCTTCCATTCCACCGCCCGTCCCGTGAAAAAGGACACGGTGCCTTATTCTGCCAAATGGGAGCCGGAGTATGATTCCCCCATGGGCAACTTCACACCCCAGGAGCCCATTGCATTTCCTGCCAAGAACCGTCCCCAGATATTAAAAGAAAAGCTGGAAAAAGGACCGCAGCAGCGGTACCAGGAACTGAGCAAAACCGGCCTTGGCCGCCTGCATGCAGGGATGCTGCTGAATCTGTTTTTGTTTCTGGCATCATCTGCCACAGCGATGCTGTATTACAAGGTGGATATCCAGCGCCTGCAGCTGATGGTGGTGGGGCAATTGCTGATCTTGCTGCTGTCAGCGCTGGTGGGCGCTAAGCTGCTGCTGGATGGAATCAAGGATCTGTATCAGCGCCGGTTCCACATGAGCGGTTTGCTGGTGGTCAGCTTCTTTTTGTGCTGTTTCGATGGCTTGCTCTGCCTCAGCGGCCGCAGCCTGCCCTTCAGCTCCGTCTTTGTTATGCAGATGCTGATGGCGCAATGGGCCGAATGTCAAAAAAGACAGACGGAAATGAGCCAGATGGATACCCTGCGGAAAGCCTCCGATCTGACTGCGGTGGTAAAAACACCGGCGTTCTACAAAAACTGCCCGGCCTATCACACGGTGGAGGGACATCCGGAGGATTTTCTGGATCATTATAACCAGGATGTGGGGCCTCAAAAGCTGCTGTGCCGCTATGCCTTGGGCGCGGTGATTTTGGGCGGTGTGCTGGCGTTTATCTGCATGATCCTCCACGGCTTTGCCATGGGCATCCGGGTGTATGCGGCTGCGCTGCTGGCAGCAATGCCCGCCAGCGTTTTTGTGGGCATTGAGCGCCCCATGGCCATTTTGGAAAGACGAATGCACAAGCTGGGCACCGTGCTTTGCGGTTGGCGCGGCTTGCAGAATATTGAAAAACAAGGCTATTATCCCCTGGGACACAAGGATCTGTTCCCGGAAAATCATGTCAAACTCAATGGCATGCGCTTTTACGGAGAGCGGAATTTAAATACCATTGTGTCCTATGTGGCAGCCTTGATGGCGGCCGATGGCGGCTCTTTGGCAGGACCTTTCGAGCAACTGCGGTCTTCCCGCAATGCCCGGGTCTGCCGGGTGGAGGATTTGACCAGTTATCCCGATGGTGTGGGCGGTCAGATCGACGGACTGTCTGTCATTGCCGGCACTTTGGAATTTATGGAAAATATGGGTGTGGTGCTGCCCGATGGCGCCCGAATCCCCCATGCGGTATATGCCGCGGTGAACCAGAGCCTTTGCGCGGTGTTTGCCGTCAGCTTTACCCGTTCCAAATCCTCTGCTTCCGGTCTGCGTACTTTGTGTGACAGCAGCCATGTGCGCCCCATTTTGGTGGATTGCGACTTTGCCCTGACCGGGGCATTTTTGGAGCAGAAGCTGGGGGTGGACATTCACAGAATGCAATTTCCCGACAGTATGACCCGCATGAAACTCTCCCAGAAAAAGCCTGCGGAAAACGCACCGGCCATTGCGCTGGTGACCCGGGGCGGTCTGGCGCAAAAAGCCTATGCGGTTACCGGCGGTGCGGCATTGCGCTCTGCCTGGCGGGCAGGCGCTGCGGTGCATATTCTGGGCGGTAGCATCGGATTTTTGGCGGTGGCCATTCTGGCGTTGCAGGGCTCATTGTTCTTGCTGACCCCATATAATCTGCTGCTGTATGGCTGCGTGTGGATGATTCCGGGTCTGCTGGTGACGGAATGGACCAGAAGTGTTTAAGTATGAAAAAGGAGCACGGC
This sequence comes from Oscillospiraceae bacterium, assembly GCA_017646545.1. Lineage (GTDB taxonomy): Bacteria > Bacillota > Clostridia > Oscillospirales > Oscillospiraceae > Faecousia. The sequence continues at coordinate 4,301 of JAGCMI010000036.1, forward strand.
AAAAGCCGTGCTCTTTTTTTATTTACTTTGCGCCAGCAGCCAATGGTAACTCTGGCTGTCAGGGGAGAGGGAGAGCAGATAAGTGCCGAGGGCAGTTTGCATTTCCATGCGGATGCCGTCACGATAGGAATCTTCAAAGGTGGCAAGACCGTTTTCAAAATCCATCCACAGCAGGGGCAGGAAACTCTTGAAATCGCCGGTATCTACAATCACATCCAGTTCTTTGCAGTGCAGCAGCTCGGTGGCCTCGATCAGCTTTTCCAGGGAGGCAAATTAGGTCTGCAGCGGATTCATCGCCTTGTATTCCTCAATCCACTGATTCAAATGGGGGGCATCCTTGCTGAAATACAGGACGCGGTACTGATAGTTCGTCAGCCGGTATTCAATCACGCCCACATCCAGATATTTATCAAAAAATTCCGGGCTTCTGTAGATATACCCCTCCAGGGCATCTGCCCATAGCGCGTTTAGCAAGGAGCCGTACATCTCTTCCGGCAGTTTGTCGATGCCGTCTAAGAAAAGGTAATCGATCTGGTAGATTAGATTTTCCACGGAGGCAGCGCCTAAGAGGTATTCCGGGTTCAGCAGATACTGCTGCAGGCGGCTGCGGGCCTGCCCATTGTAGTAGATGCGGTAGGTGCGGCTGACGGTGTTGCCGTTTTTCAGCTTGTACAGGATGGTGAAATAGCCGCCGTCATGGTTGTCGGAGTGCTTATTTTCTTCCATCATGAGGCGATGGATGTCGCAAATGTTGGCGATATCGGCAGGATCGGTCACTTCTATCTCTGGTTCCCAGCTGATGTGGTTAAGGTTCAATTGATAGTCGCTGAGGCGGCCTTCATAGAGATACACCTTTTCCACCCGTTCTGCCTTGGGCACCCGACGGGAGATGCCCACGGGGTCGACCCATGTCAGCAGCAGGCTGAGAATCACCGCGCCATACAAAAGGCCCATGCCCGCAAAGCTTTTGCGACCGAAGACCCGGATGGTGCGCTCCAGCAGCATTTTGCCGGTGAAATGGCCGATGGCGGTGCCGATGACGAAGAAAACGAATCCGGTGGAATTATCACCCATGGCTTCGCCCAACATAAACAGAAAAGCCCCAAGACAAAGGCTGTAAATGGTGAGGAAAATGGGCTTCATGGGCTTGAAAGCCATGAAATCGCCCGCCCGTTCCAAATCTCTGCGGCGGTAGAGCACCAGACCCAGCGCCAGCAGCACGATGCCGATGCCGGCAAGAATCCACAGATACCACCACTGACCACCCAGACCTTGGAAAACATAGTCGTGGGGACCGTCATATTCAAAGTAATAACTGGTCGGGTATTTGACATCATTGCAGGGGCAGGTGGACGGATGATGGACGGTAAAGAAATCGTCCAGACCGGATAGGTTTACCAAGGGGCAGAAATAATGGAATACGGAGGTGTTGTTGCGCACACCGGGCAGCAGCGGCAGATAAATGGTATTTACAAACCAATTGACGATCAGCGCAAGGAAATTCACCAGACCATAGATGGCGGTGGCGGCAAAGCGGTTGCCGGTGGCCATCATGCAAACTGCCGCAAGGGCAAAGAAGAACAGATAATGCAGCGCTATACCGCCGAAGCAAAGCAGTCCCATGAACCAGAACTTGCCCATAAAGGGCATGAGCGTCAGGGCAATCACCAGCGTGGGGGCAAGACCCATCCAAAGACCGGAAGTCACATGGCTCACATACCAGCTTTCACGCCGCAGAGGCAGGGCGTGAAGGCCGTAGCACAGACGGGTGTTGTGCAGGTCGCCAAACACCAGCTGGGCGCAGAGGAAGCCGTAAATGCCGCTGAAAATGCCCATGGGGCCGATGATGTCGTTTAGATTTCTGGCCAGTCGGTAGGCCTGGGTGCCGTAATAGACATCGTAAAACCCGGAGGCGGTGTGCATCATGAGCAGACCGCCGATGAGATACAAAGCCCAAAGGGGGAAGAACCGGGTCAGATCTTTTTTGAGGACGGTCTTATCAAAGAACGATGTTCTTAACTTCATAGTTCACACCTCCCAGTTCGTAAATAAAGATCTCTTCCAGAGAAAGGGGCAGAAGGTCGAAATAGACGGGATTGGTCTGCTGCACCACGGAACGCACCTGCTCCATGGAGCCCCGGAGGATCAGGGTCTTGAGGCGACCGGAGCTGGTTTCATGGAGAATGTCCAAGCCTTCCGGCACATCGCCCACCAGCTGCAGCTTGGTGACGGAGCCCTGCATATCGGCAAGACTTCTCTCCAACAGGATGCGGCCGGAATCCATGATGCCCACATGGTCGCACACATCTTCCAATTCTCTCAAATTGTGGCTGGAAACCAGCACCGTGGTCTGCCGCTGGGCCACATCGGAAAGCAGCAAACTCCACACCTGACGGCGCATGACGGGATCCAAGCCGTCCACCGGCTCGTCGAGGATCATCACATCCGGGCGGCAGCACAACGCCAAGTGGAAGGCGGCCTGCTTCTGCATGCCCTTACTGAAGCGGCGGATGGGACTTTTCTTGGGCAATTGGAATACTTCATACAGCCGCTGGAACAGGTCATCGTCAAATTGGGGATAAATGCCCTTGTAGAATTTTCGCATCTCCTCTAGTGTGGCAGAGGGGAAGTAGAAAATATCATCGGGGATATAGGCCATGCGGGATTTGATGGCGGGGTTTTCGTAAATGGGCAGACCCTCCATGGTCACTTCGCCGCTGTCCTGCCGGTAGATGCCGGTGAGGTGGCGGATGGCGGTGCTCTTGCCGGCACCGTTGGGGCCGACGAGACCGTAAACGGCACCCTTGGGCACGGTGAGGGTCAGATCGTCCAATGCCTTGAAGCGGTCAAAGCATTTGGTGACATGTTTCATTTCAAGCATCTTACTTACCTCCTTCTTGCAGGCGCAGGATCAGTTCTTCCCGGCTGATGCCGGCCTCCAGCAGACTTTTCGTCAGCTTGTCAAAGGATTCCAGCAGATCCTGCTGGGGATTGGCGTCCGGAATGCTGTGGACAAAGCAGCCCTTGCCCGGCACGGTGGCGATCCAGCCGGCGCTTTCCAGTTCCCGGTAAGCCCGCTGGATGGTGTTGGGGTTGATGGTGAGTGTGGTGGCCAGTTCCCGGACGCTGGGCAGCTTGTCGCCAATCTGCAGCACCCCGGAACGGATCTGATCCCGGAAGCCGTCCACGATCTGGGTATAGATGGGTCGGGCATCCCGGTAGTCAAGATGTACCATAACAGTCCCTCCTTGTGTATGAAGTGTATCAACTGTACTAGTACAGATATCATACACTACCATGCGGTGCTTGTCAATAGGAGTGATTCAAATTCCTAATTCACCGAGCGATAAACAAAATTTACAGTAAAAAGGGGAGAGCCTTGCGGCTCTCCCGTTGATTTTATTCCCTTAAACGGCGGACAGACTATTGACCGCATTCAGCAGGCGCTCCATAGCCTCCTCCACCACGCTGCGGGGGCAGGCCAGAACCACTCTCTGGAACAGGGCAGAACATTCACCGAAGATACTGCCGGTGTCCAACCAGATGCGCGCCTTGTGGAGAATCAGATCATCCAGCTGCTGCTTCGTCAGTCCCAGACCGGTGCAATCCAGCCAAGCCACATAAGTGCCTTCCGGCTCTACCAGCTTGATTTGAGGCAGCTTCTCCTGCAAGAATGCCCGGACATAGGCAAGATTTCCCTGCATATAGGCCTTGCATTCTTCCAGCCATGCCTCGCCGCCGTTGTAGGCAGCCTTGCATGCCACAAAACCCAGCATATTGGGTTCCCGGATAGCGGCAGATTCCAGCTTTGCCTTGAAAGCGGCTCTGAGCTGCTCACCGGGGATGAAGATGTTGGAAGTCCGCAGACCGGCAAGGTTAAAACTCTTACTGGGGGAGGTGCAGACCACGGTGTTATCTTCCAGCTGGGGGCAAGCCTTCAGGAAGGGGGTGTGGGGATGACCGGGGAAGGCGAAGTCGCTGTGCAGTTCATCGGAAACCACGGTCAGATTGTACTTCTCTGCCAGAGCGCCCACGGCTTGCAGTTCTTCTGCCGTCCACACACGACCCACGGGATTGTGGGGATTGCACAGCAGCAGAAGTTTCACATTGTTGTCGCGAATCTTCTGCTCCATGTCCTCAAAATTCATGGTGTAGCGGCCGTTTTCGTAATTGAGGTGATTTTCCACCAGATGACGGTTGTTCAGCCGAATGACATCATAGAAGGGGTAGTACACGGGGGGCATCACCAGCACGCTGTCGCCCTCTTTCGTGGCGGCGCGGACGGTGGCAGCCAGAGCGGTGTCGGAGCCGGGGGTGTGCATCATCCACTCTCGCTTCACTTCCCAGCCATGATGGCGCAGAAACCAGCCGCGGACAGCTTCAAAATAGCTTTCGTCCGGCAGGCTGTAGCCGAAAATGCCGAATTCCACCGCGTCCCGTAGGGCATCCTGCACGCACTGGGGCGCGCGGAAGTCCATATCTGCCACCCACATGGCAAGGGTGTCCATGGGATAGCCGTTTCTGGGGATGGAATCAAATTTGGTGCAGGCCGTTCCGAAACGGTCAATTTTCTCGTCAAAAATCTGCTTCATATCTCATCTCTGCTTTCTGCGGTGTGCTTTATTATTCATTATGGTACAGTAAAATATCCGCGTTTGTCAACATAAAAATATTGACAAAGCGACCACTTTCGACGGCGGCGGTTTTCTTGACATTGGACCCAAAGGCTTTTATAATACAAGGTAGAAAAAGGGAATTTTTCCTTACTTTTCCACACCAATATAAAGGAGTGCAAATTAAAATGGATGCAAAATACCAGTCCCTGTTTACCCCGTGGCGCGTGGGTAATGTGGAGATCAAGAACCGCATCGTCATGTGCCCCATGGGCGGCACCAGTCTGTTCGGC
>JAGCMI010000037.1 GCA_017646545.1 Oscillospiraceae bacterium
CTGTGTGTTTCCGAAGAAGTCGAGCCCGAAGTGCCTGAAACTCCTGAGGAACCCGAAGCAACCGAGCCTGAGGAAACCGAGCCCGAGGAAACCGAGCCTGAGGTAACCGAGCCTGAGGAAACCGAACCTGAGGAAACTGAACCTGAGGCAACCGAGCCCGAGGAAGAGAAGCCCAATTATGATGTTCTGCGTGCATCCGTGCGTGTAACCGGCAGACTGCTGAATCTGAAGTATACCATCACTGCTGTTACCACTCAGGACGTGGTCGATGTGAAGGTTTCTCAGCTTGTCTGGAATATTGCTACTATGAGCAAGACCTATGTTGACATGAAGGATGGCACCAGAGTCTGGACCATCGTACTGTCCAACAGAGCCACTCTGCTGGATGGCATTTACAAGGTAACAGGTTATGGTGCAGACGGTACCAGAGGCGCCTCCGCCACGGTTTCCATCTACCGTTAACACAAGGAGGTATCTTTCAAATGAAAAAGACCTATGTAAAGCCTTATATCGCAGTTGAAAGCTTCCAGCTGGATGCCGCCATCGCCGCATCCTGTTCTAGCGACGGCAAAGAACCTGTTGGTCTCACTGTTAATCAGTGTAAGCATGAATCCGGTTACTTCGGTGATGCCTGTGATCCTTTTGATTTGACTGATTTCACAGGTCCCGACGGAAATGACCAGGTGTGCTACCATGGCCCCATCCCCGGTGTTGCTGATGCTTTCTTAGCTTCCTAACTCGCAAATATCACAACTAACGGGGGTATCTGCGGATACCCCCGTTACTCACTATTCATTGAAAGGGGTGTGCACATGCCGCAGTTTCTGATCGGCAATATTCTGCTTCAGGTGGATTATGCCGGTGTTCCTGTCATTTCTGAAGGAAACCTTCAGCGTTTCCTCCATTGTGGAAACTGGGATGGGGACACCGCGAAACTGGACTGCTCCAGTGAAGACCTTACCCTGTATCAGTTTCACCAACTGAAACGGGACAACCACGTATATGGGATCTATGCGCATCAGGATCAGACCTGCATTATGTATCACTGGGGAAAACTTGTCCACGGTTTTGCTGTTTGGCCGCAGCGCTTTGCAGTGACCTTTGATCCGAGAATGTACGACCAGACTCCTCTTCGGGAAGACTGGTTCTTCAGTGTCTGCGCATTTCACCGGCAGCTGCTGCTCCGGGATGCCTGCGTCTTCCACGCGTCTTATGTGGACATAGGTGCAGAGGCCATCCTGTTCACCGGCCCTTCAAACATCGGCAAGTCAACCCAAGCCGGTCTCTGGACACAGTATGCAGCTGCCGAAGTCATAAACGGAGACAGGACTCTTCTGAGAAAGAATAACGGGAAATGGCACGCCTTTGGGTATCCGTGCTGCGGAACATCCGGCATCTGCATTAACCGCACTTTGCCTTTGAAAGCTATCATAGTCCTTTCCCAGGCAAATGAGAACCGGGTGGAGAGACTGTCCGCAGGAGAAAGTATCCGCGCCCTGGTATCCGCCACTGAGCTCTATCCCTGGGACCAGGAGGAAATTGGTATGGCGCTTAATATTGCCCAGAACCTGGCAATGGAAGTACCGATTCTGAAGCTTTCCTGCCGTCCGGACCGCGAAGCTGTAGAGATTCTGAGAGACTATCTGGAGGAAAACACATGATCTTATCTGATTATCTGTATCGCAAGGCATCCCAGCAAAAAGTTCCCCTGATGGGCACCTTCGAGCTTTCTCCGGTCTGTAACTTTGCCTGTAAGATGTGCTATGTCAGAAAGACTATGCAGCAGATCAGCCGGGAAGGGAAGTCCCTGATCCCCTGGGAGACATGGCTGGATCTGGCCAAACAATGCCGGGAAGCAGGAACCCTTTATCTGCTTCTGACCGGCGGAGAGCCTTTCCTGTATCCCGGATTCCGGGAGCTTTATTCCCAGCTTCATCAGATGGGGTTTTTGATCTACATCAATTCCAATGGCACTATGATCGATGCGGAAACGGTCCGGTGGCTCAAGGCGCAGGCACCATGCCGTGTCAATATCACACTGTACGGCGCATCCAGGGAAACCTACCGGCGGATCTGCGGGCATGCAGACGGCTACGACCGGGCCATGGAGGCCATTCGTATGCTGAAAGAAGCAGGCATTCCCGTGGTGATCAATGCCAGCATGATCCCGGAAAATGCCGATGATCTGGAAGCCATCATCCAGACCGGCAGATCCCTCAAAATCAACACTCGTGTGGCCACCTATATGTTCCCGCCCATGCGCAGAGACAGAGAGTCGGAGGATTCCCGGTTTACACCGAAGGAATCAGCCGCCATGTATATAAGAAAGCACCGTTGCATCCTGCAGCCGGAGGCATATTGCCAGCTGCTGCAGCGCTCCACCAAGCCCAATGACAGTCAGCTGACCGATGGTTGGGGCACTCACGAAGAGTTCATGTTCTGCAGAGCCGGACGCAGTTCCTTCTGGGTCAACTGGGAGGGTAACATGACCGCCTGCGGCCTGCTGGATTTTCCGCTGGTGGTTCATCCCTTTGAAGAACCCTTCCGGGGATGTTGGGAAATGCTGACCGACCGCGTCAGAACCACCCCCGTACTGAAGGGTTGTGCCGGCTGTGATAAACGGCATATCTGCAACCCCTGTGTTGCCATGATTTATGGAGAAACCGGTACCGTGGATCAGAAATCGCCCTATATGTGCGAGCTGGCAGAATGTGTTATAAACAATATGAAGCAGGAACTGGAGGAAATCCAACATGAGTAAAGGCCGCTATGTAAATAAGAAAAAATTCTATATGCCCATATGGCTGATCCTGATCATTGTAGTGATCCTGGCTGCGGCAGTAATCTTTTTCTTTGGCCGCAACACCGAAGGAAACCCTTCCGAAACAGAAGGCGAAATTATCAGCCAGACTGATTCCGTAATCGAGACCGACGCACAATCTGAGACTGCTGAGCAGACAGATGCAGCACCCTCTGATGAGAACACAGAAACTTCTGCGTCTACTGAACCTGAGGTCACGCAGCAGCCCACCGAAACCCAGCCCCCCCAGGTGATTGTACCTCAGCCCACAGTGGTAATTGTCCAGCAGGCTGATGCGGAGTACGAAAAATGGCTGGCAGCCGCCATGGTGGTATGTGTCTCCATGGAATATCCTGATTTTGAGATTGAAGCTATCTATGCGGCTTCCGCAACCAAGCTGGAGGATAAATTCACCAGCGAGGGCGCCTATATCGTCTTTACCAGCGGCGGCAGCAGATTTGCCATTCACGCCAAGGCATTGGAAGCAGAGCGCACTACTCCGGGAACACGGGATATTTCCACAGAAGTCATTGGCTTCGCTACCTACGACCAGGTAGATCCTGACTCTGTGGACTTCTCCTCCATGGAGAAGATCGCGGTGGAAGATCTGAGCGAGCTGATTGCCCAGTCTCTGCTGATCAGTATTTACGCACGTTAAGGAGCATTATCATGAAGCTTAAGTATGATTTTGCAGTTCGGGAAATCGTGGGAGAGTATGTCATGGTTCCTCTGGGCCAGGGTGCTCTGGAATTTTCCGGCATGATCTCCACCAGCGAAACCGGCGCACTGCTGGTGGAAGCCCTGAAGCAGGATGTGTCCCGGGAAGATCTGATTCATCGTATCCTGGAAGAGTATGACGTGGATCTTCAGACCGCCAACACTGATCTGGATGAATTCCTCAATCAGCTTCGCAAACTGAACATTCTGATTGAGGATTGAATTTCCATCTCAAGCCTACACGGCTACGCTGACGCCGTTTTCTATTGAAATCGAATTCCAACATATCTGAAGCAAAAACCGCTCAGAAATCCGCAGAGAACCCGCCCGCATATTTAGAAAATAATCAAAAACCAGACAGCCAGGTTGTTACCCGGCTGTCTGCTTTTGATTATTAAGGAATATCTGAGCGGCCCTCAGAAGCCTTCTGGACGGAGTTTGTTTTAACTTGGTTGCAGGTCGATTTCGATGGAAACCGGAAACAAGTGCGCTTCAGTGGCCCCCATAAGAGAAATTAATCTTC
>JAGCMI010000038.1 GCA_017646545.1 Oscillospiraceae bacterium
AACCACACGCACCTCAAACGTGCTTGTCTACCATTCCAACACTCTCGCAAGTGCCATAGTATTATATGACTTTAACCAGGTTTTGTCAAGGCTTTTTTCGGTTTTTATCACCCCGGCACAGGAAATTCCCCTCCCAGAACTTACCATCTGCGCGTTCATCGGCAGGGATTGACAGAATATTCATTTTTGATTATAATGATGCCAATTCTGGAAGGATGAGGCTACGCCATGATCATTCATCACAAGATCACCCGATGCGTCTGCGTAATGCTTTTACTAATTGCAATGAGTGTGCATTCTGTCTTCCCTGCTTATTCTGTGGAAGCGGAATACAGCGACAGTTATGCATCCGGTATTTTTTGCAGACGACTTCAAAATATTGAATTGACCGGAGATATGCGCGCTGACATCGTAAACGTTGCCATGTCCCAAATCGGTTACACCGAAGGAAGCAGTAAAGATCAGCTTTCCGGATTTGCCCACGGCAGTGGCAATTACACGGAGTACGGTTTATGGTACAACAATCTCCAATCCGCGCCCGGTGGCTACGAAAAAGCCATGTGGTGCGCCATGTTTGTATCTTGGTGCGCCAGTCAGGCAGATATCCCCTCTAACACGGTCTACTACCACGCTTACACGGTTTACGGTGTCAACTGGTTCATTGAACGGAATCTGGCATATACCCGTCAGCAAGTAGAAGATGGAACTTATATGCCCCAACCCGGTGATTTGGTTTATTTCAAATCCAATCGAAATGGTGATAAGGTCAATCATGTCGGCATTGTTGTAAAATATGAAAAGGGCATTCTCTATGCGGTGGAAGGCAATACCAACGACAGCGCCCACAGCACCAACGGCGGTCAGGTATGCCTCAAATCCTACGAGATCACGGACACCTTTATTCGCTACATCTGCTCCCCTAACTACAAATAAGAACATAAAAAACGCAGGCTAAATGCCTGCGTTTTTTGATTCATAAAGATAGGTGCCACAGCGATCGTTGACTGAGCCATCGGCATAGCGGGCAAAATCCGCAATTTTAACGAAACCGCATGCACTATGGGTGGCTTGGGACGGGATATTCTTATGGCCGATATGGCTATAAAGTTTGGCAGGTTGCAACTGCTCCAGCACAGAACGGATCAGTTTTTTGGCATAGCCGCTGCCCCGAAAAGATGGGTGAGTTTCCAATGCCTCCAGAAGCAAACCATCCCGGAAAGTCTGCAGGCGCAGGGCAGAAACATATCTGCCATTTTCCTCCCAGATGCAATACTGATCACCGGGGCGGGTAAAAAATCCGGACTGCAGATAGGCATAAAAATCCTGCTCAGCGTGAAGGATCTGCTCATTTGAGGACAGATCCGGATAGAATTCTTCTCCGTTTTCTGCCACGGATTCGCTGTAAACTTCCATCAACTGACCAAAGCGAATTTGGGATAGACGGTTGCAAATCAGCAGCATTAGACCTTTTCTCCCAAAATAGACTTGGTGGCATAGGCGTTGAGGCTCATATCTGCCACATTTCCCGCCAGATACTCATAATATGCCTGGGCACCGATCATGGCGGCATTGTCACCGCACAGCTTCAGCGGAGGCATGAACACTTCCGCACCCAACTTTTCCGCAGCAGCCAGCAGATCCCCACGGATCCGGGAATTGGCTGCCACACCACCGGCAACGGCAATCTTCTTGCAGCCGGTTTCTTCAATGGCGCGCACCACACGGGGCACCAGCGTATCGGAAACAGCGGCAGTAAAGCCGGCGCACAGGCTGGGGATATCAATCTGCTCTCCCACCTGCTCAGCATGGTGAATCAGGTTCAGCGCTGCGGTTTTAAGACCCGAGAAACTCATGTTATAGGGATTTTCACCAGGCTTGCTACGGGGCAGCACATACTTATTCTCATCACCCTGCTGGGCCGCTTTGTCCACCGCTGCACCACCGGGGTAAGGCATACCAAGAACTCTGCCCACCTTATCAAAACATTCACCGGCAGCATCATCCAAAGTGGTGCCCAGCAATTCCATGTCGGTATAATCCTTCACATTCAGCAGCATGGTATGACCGCCGGAAACCACCAGACAAAGGAAGGGCGGTTTGAGTTCCGGGCAGGCAATATAATTGGCAGCAATATGACCGCGGATATGGTGCACGGGAATCAGCGGCTTGTTCATGGCCAAGGCAGCGGCCTTGGCAAAGTTCACACCCACCAGCACCGCGCCAATCAGACCGGGTGCGTAAGTGACCGCGACAGCATCGATATCCTGCCGGGTCAGACCGGTTTCACGCAGCGCCTGGTCTGCCAGACCGTAAATGGCCTCAATATGTTTGCGGGAAGCAATTTCCGGCACCACACCGCCATATTCCCGGTGGAGCGCCACCTGGGAAGCGATACAGTCGCACAGCACTTCCCTACCATCGCGCACGATGGCAACAGCAGTTTCATCGCAGGAAGATTCAACAGCCAAAATATTCATACTTCCCACTCCTTTCGCATGATGAGGGCATCCTCTTTGGGATGGCGGTAATAATTGGGTCTGCGACCAACAAGGGCAAAGCCCATTTTTTCATAAAGAGCAATGGCCGGCGCATTGGAGGCACGGACTTCCAAGGTCAGGCTGGTGCAATCCATACTCCGAAGATGGCGCACCAATGCCTCCACAAGGATGGCAGCAATGCCGCGACGACGAGAATCCGGATAGACAGCCACATTCATCACATCTGCCTCGGGAAAGGAGATCTGGGAGCCGATATAGCCAAGAACCACACCATCATCCTCTGCCACAAGCCAGAAGGAATATCTATTATTCAATTCACCAGAGATACTCTCCTCGCTCCAGGGATCGGAAAAGCACAGTTTCTCCAAGGCGGCCACCTGGGGCACATGGGGCGCTTTCATTTCGACAATTCTAATCATTTTGCGTCAAACCAGCTCTTTCCGATTTTTGCGTCGGCCTGCAGGGGCACACGAAGTTCTGCCACATGGGTCATTTCACGGCTGATGAGGGCTGCGACCTCGGATGCGATGGCTTCGGGGCATTCCACAATCAGTTCATCGTGCACCTGCAGCAGCAGCTTTGCATCGGGATAATGTTCATTCAGCGCATGCTCCACGCGAATCATAGCAAGCTTCATAATATCTGCTGCCGTGCCCTGGATGGGGGTATTGAGCGCGATGCGCTCCGCACCCTGGCGGATGTTGAAGTTGGAGGATTTCAGCTCCGGAATGTGGCGTCTACGACCGTACAAGGTATTGGTAAAGCCCTGCTCCCGGGCATCGATCACCACCTGCTTCATATAGGTGCGGACACCGCTGTAATGGGCAAGGTAGCTGTCAATATAATCCTTGGCTTCCCAACGTGAAACACCGATATCCTCGGCCAGCGAGAACTCAGAAATACCATAGACGATACCAAAATTGACTGCCTTGGCATGGCGGCGCTGCAAGGATGTGACCTGCTCCGGCGCAACAGCGAAAACCTGCGCTGCGGTGACCGTGTGGACATCCAAGCCGGAAATAAAAGCATCCTGCATCACTTTATCATCGGCAATATGGGCAAGGACACGCAATTCGATCTGGCTATAGTCTGCATCCACCAGTACATGCCCTTCTTTGGGAATAAACATCTTACGGATCTCCGCGCCAAGGTCGGTACGGACGGGGATGTTCTGCAAATTGGGTTCTGTAGAAGAAAGGCGGCCGGTGGCGGTGACCATATTCTGGAATGTGGTGCGGATACGACCATCGGCATTCAATGCAGTCATAAGGCCATCGGCATAGGTGGATTTCAGCTTGGTGAGCATCCGGTAATCCATAATGGCAGGGATAATGGGATGCTTATCCTTCAATTTTTCCAGCACTTCTGCATTGGTGGAGTAGCCGGTTTTGGTTTTCTTGACGGGAGGCAATCCCAGCTTATCGAAGAGCAATTCTCCCAACTGCTTGGTAGAATTGATATTGAAGTTGCCGTCAGAATAGGAGAAAATCAGACGCTCACACTGGCTGATGCGCTGGGCCAGCATCTGTCCAAACTGCTGCAGTTGCACCTTATCCACCGCAATACCCCGTTTTTCCATGCGATACAGCACCGGGCAAAGGGGCAGTTCGATGGTATCGTACAACTGCTTCATGCCGTTTTTGTCCAGTTCATCCGCCAGAATCGGGCAAAGATTCCAGACAGCCTCCGCACAGTCGCCAGCATTACCATCCTCCACGGTGACACCCAGGTAATTGGTTGCCAACTTGGAAATGGGATAATCGGACTGCGTCGGGGTCAAATCATAAGCCGCCAAAGCGGTATCAAACACAAAATCACCAAAGGCAACGCCCATGCCATCGAGCCGGTGCATGGTTGCCTTCATATCATGGCAGATCAGCTGCTTGGGAAGTAGGATCCCCATCTGCACTTCCATGGGGGTCATTTCGCAAACGCCCTCCCCCCATGCAATGCCCATGGAGCCGTCTTCTGCCAAATAAATGGCGGCTTTTTCCAGATTTTCGGGCAATTGTGCAACTCTGGGTAGCGCAACCATCGGTTGCACCGGGGCAGAAAGTTCTGCATCCGCACCCCGCAGGCCATATTTATCGATGAGTTTCACAAATTCCAAACGCTGGAACAGCTTGTACAGCTCTGCCCGGTTATAGGGCTGGATTACCGCATCCTTGGGTTCAAAGTCGATGGGCGCTTCGGAAACAATGGTTGCCAGTTCGTAGGAAAGGTAGGCATTGTCCCGGCTTGTTTCCAGTTTTTCCCGGAGTTTGGGGCGGATGGAGGCATCGTCCAAATTGGCATAGACCCCATCCAAACTGCCAAATTTCAGCAGCAGATCCGTGGCGGTCTTGGGACCCACACCGGCCACACCTGGGATATTATCGGAAAAATCGCCCATGAGGGCTTTTAGGTCGATCAGTTTCTTCGGCTCAAAGCCATACTCTTCCCGGAATTTTTCTTCGGTATAAAGGGTTGCGGTGGTCTGACCGGGTTTGGAAATCACCAGCTTGACATGGACATTGTGATCGATCAGCTGGAGGCTATCCCGGTCACCGGTGATGATGACACACTCCCAATCGTTATTGGAGCAGATCTTGCCCACCGTGCCAATCACATCATCGGCTTCCCAGCCCTGACATTCATAGATGGGAATGTTCATAGCCCGCAGCACATCCTTCATGATGGGCATCTGCTGGCGCAGTTCATCGGGCATACCGTGACGGGTTGCCTTATAGCCATCGTAGCGCAGATGGCGGAAGGTGGGGCCATGAAGGTCAAAGGCCACACAGACCGCATCGGGCTGCTCCTCTTTCTCCATACGATCCAGGATATTCAAAAAACCAAAAACCGCATGGGTATAAAGCCCCTCCTTGTTGGTGAGGGGCTTTACTCCAAAAAATGCACGATTTATGACGGAGTTGCCGTCAAGAATCATCAATTTCATACTTTTCTCCACTTGGCGCCCTGGGGGGTATCGATGATCTCGATGCCGCGGGCCTTCAGTTCGTCGCGGATGCGGTCGGCCTCTGCCCAGTTCTTGGCCTTCTTCGCCTCGGTACGGGCTGCAACCAGCGCATCGATTTCAGGATCAGCAGAAGCGGCAGCTTCCTCCGCCTGCTTCTTGTTCAGTGCCTCGGCGGCAGCAATCAGATTGAGCGACATGACCTGATCGAAATCGGCCAGGGCAGCCAGCTTGGTGGCATCGTTGCACTTGGCCTTGAGGACATCATAGAGGGCGGTAACCGCCAGAGAGGTGTTCAGGTCGCCGTTCAAGGCACCAACGAAACGCTCCTTCAGGGCATCGAATGCAGCGGCATCCACCTCACCCTCGTTCTTCAAGGTTGCGATCTTGGCAATCAGTTTGTCATAGGCCTGGACCGCATTGTCCAGATTCTCCCAAGAGAACACCAGATTGCGGCGGTAATGGCTCTGCAGGCAGAAGAGGCGGTATGCCATGGGGTCATAACCCTTGCTCTCCAGCAGGGACACGGTGAGGAACTCACCCTTGGACTTACTCATCTTACCGGTATCGGTATTGAGGTGATGGACATGGAACCAGTAGTTGCACCACTTGTGACCCATATAGCTTTCAGACTGGGCAATCTCATTGGTGTGGTGAGGGAAAGCATTGTCAATGCCGCCGGCATGGATGTCCAGATCCTCGCCCAAATGCTTCATAGAAATGCAGGAGCACTCAATATGCCAGCCGGGATAGCCCACGCCCCAGGGAGAATCCCACTTCAGGGCCTGATCCTCAAACTTGGACTTGGTAAACCAGAGAACAAAGTCGTTCTTATTCTTCTTGTTGGAGTCCTCTTCCACGCCCTCACGAACGCCCACAGCCAGATCTTCTTCATCATGGTCGCCAAAGACATAGTACTTATCCAAAGTGGAAGTATCGAAGTAGACATTACCACCGGTCAGATATGCCTTGCCATCATTCAGCAGTTTCTGCACCATTTCGATATACTCGTCGATGCAGTTGGTGGCAGGCTCCACCACATCGGGACGCTTGATATTCAGCTTCTGGCAATCGGCAAAGAAGGCATCGGTGTAGAACTTGGCGATGTCCATAACGGTCTTGTTCTCACGCTTTGCGCCCTTGAGCATCTTATCCTCACCGGTATCAGCATCGGATGCCAGATGACCCACATCGGTGATGTTCATAACGCGCTTGACGGGATAGCCAACATAGCGCAGCGCCTTCTCCAGCACATCTTCCATGATATAGGTACGCAGGTTGCCAATATGGGCATAGTGGTACACGGTGGGGCCGCAGGTATACATTTTGACCAGTTCGGGATTATTGGGAACGAACAGTTCCTTCTTATGGGACAGAGAATTATAAAGATACATAGAAATTCCTCCAATGTTTTATTCAAAATTCGTCAACGATGGATTCATCCGTTGCGGGAATGCTTTTGGCAAAGAGAATCACGATAAATACGATCCAGCCGATCACCGGCAGCAGCAGCCACAAATATGCCTTGGGCGTATAGCCGGCATCCCGCAGGCGGAATCGGGTATTGCGGGCAATGGGAATACACCACAGCACCGCCACGACGATGGCCACGTAATCCATAATCTCGCTCAGCCGCTCTGCGCTGACGGGCAAGGTGACAGACAAGATCATCATCAAAATGATCAGCGCACACAGATAGCTAACCACCTTGACAGCAAATTCCGACCAGAACATGGACGCCGTCATCCGTCGTGAGGCTTGCAGCTTCCGCAGAAGAGTATATTTTCTTTTTATACGCAACGATATCACTCCTAAATAAAAACCGCCTCTTGCGCCGAAAAAGACACAAGAGGCGGGTAAAAACTCGCGGTTCCACTCTTATTTATCACTTGATATGAAGTTCATCGCTCCCGGACGCACTTTCACGGCACTCCCCTGCCCGGGCTTCCAGCCAACGACCCCGGCTCTCTGAAAAGATCGTATTCCGTTACTCTTTCCGTTCACTGCGATTTTGTTTATTTTAGCACGGAAAACAGGGAGTTGTCAAGGGTTCACGCCCATAACTTCCTTACGATAACGGGCAATTCCCTTCTCCAGCAGATCCATGGCACGGGTCAAGTCTTCCAGGCACAGCACATAGGCGATACGGACCTCGTTAATGCCCTTACCGGGGGTTTCGTAGAAGGGACCACCGGGCGCAAACATGACAGTATCGCCATTGTCGTCAAAAGAAGTCAGCAGCCAGTTCTGGAACTTATGGGTATCGTCTACGGGTAGCGCTGCCATGATGTAGAATGCGCCCTCGGGCTTCTGCACCAGAACACCATCAATGGCCTTCAAGCGGTTATACACCAGATCACGGCGGCGGATATACTCTGCACGGTTCTCGGCATAGTACTCTTCGCTGACGGAATAAAGGGCAGCTGCGCCCACCTGATCCATGGTGGCCACCGCCAGACGGGACTGGCAGAATTTTAAAAGCGCGGCCTGCAGTTCCTTATTCTTGGTGACCACACAGCCAACACGGGCGCCGCAGGTGGAGAACTGCTTGGAAACGGAGTCGGTGATAATGAGGTTATCCGCAATCTCCTCCATGAAGCTGCCCATAGTGGGAACGCCCGCGTCCTCGCCATAGCAGAATTCACGGTACACTTCGTCAGAAATGAGGTACAGGTCGTGCTCCTTAGCCACCTGGGCGATCATATGCATTTCTTCCTTGGTCAGGGTCACACCGGTGGGATTGCCGGGGTTGGTAATCATAATGGCGCGGGTATTGGGAGTGATCAGCGCCTCAATCCGCTCCCGGATGGCATAGCGATAGCCTTCCTCCGGGCAGGTGGGCAGAGCACGGATGGTGCCGCCGGCAGCATGGACGAAGGTAGCATAGTTGGGGTAATAGGGCTCGGGCACAATGATCTCGGTATAAGGATCGAGAATGCTCAGGCACACCAGAAGCAGGGCTTCGCTGCCGCCGGTGGTGATGAGCACATCGGAAGCATCCAGCTGGACATTCAAGCGATCTTTATAATAGCCGCGAATGGCATCGATCAGCACGGGCATACCGGGAGATGCAGTATAGGCCAGCACTTCCTGGCGGAAATTCTGGATGGCATCATAGAAAACGGGGGGTGTTTTCAGGTCAGGCTGACCGATATTCAGATGATAGATCTTCTTTCCAGCCTCCTTTGCCGCCACGGCCAAGGGGTGGAACATACGCATGGGGGAGGATTCACAACGATTGGCATTGATAGAAATTTTCATGGTTCCCTCCTATTAAATAGCTTTTGTAGATCAATATCAACTCGGGCGATAACGCACCGAGGGCAATTAGATTTGGAATGGCCATAAGGCCATTGACAATTTCTGCAAGCAGCCAGATGATTTCCGTATGAAGCACGGAGGCAAGCACCACTGTGGCAATCTGGATATATACAAATCGTCGCCACACTCCGTCACCAAACAAATACTGGGCGCACCGCAGACCATACAAGCCCCAGCCAAGCACTGTAGCCACTGCAAAAAGGCATAGGGAAAATGCAATCACAATGCTGACCCACGATCCAAGAACCGCTGAGAAGGCAGCGGTTGTTAAACTGATGCCTCCATCCGTTCCGTAGGCAATGGGCACACCGCTGACCAAGATGACCAAAGCCGTCATGGTGCAGATGACAATGGTATCCAGAAACACTTCCACGATGCCCATCATCCCCTGCTCTACCGGATGGTCTACCGCTGCGGAAGCATGCGCCATTGCAGCCGTTCCCATACCGGCTTCATTGGTGAAGACACCTCTGGAAATGCCGGTACGAAGTGTGATCAGCATGGAACCCACGATTCCACCGGTGAAGGCTTCGGGCCGAAAAGCACCAAGAACAATGGCGGAAAAGGCCGCCGGAATTGCTTCGCACCGGAGGATGAGAACCATCATCCCCAGCAGCAGATATACTCCTGCAGCAAAGGGAACCAACAGTTCTGCGGTACGGCCAATGCGGTTCGCACCGCCCAACAGCATGACGCCCACAAGCGCTGCCAATGCCACACCCAAAAGCAGTTTCCCCCATGGTGGGATAATCAATCCAAGACCTGCCGCTGTGGCGCTGACGCCGGATATAACGGTGTTGATCTGCGTGGCATTGCCAACCCCAAAGGCTGCTACCAAACTGAAGAATGCATAGAACGAGGCAAGCGGCCAGAATGCTTTGGGCAGCCCCCGACGGATCATATACATCGGTCCGCCAACCCATTCACCGGATGCATTTTTTACACGGTATCGGACGGATAAAACCGCCTCTGCAAATTTGATTACCATGCCCAAGATCCCACAAAGCCACATCCAAAAGATCGCACCCGGACCGCCAATGGTCATGGCACCGGCGACACCGGCTAAATTTCCGGTACCAACCGTAGCCGCCAGAGCGGTGCACAAGGCCTGAAAAGAGCTGACACCGTGACAGGCTTCTTCCTTTCCAAAAAGACGGGAAAAGAACAGCTTCATGGATTTGGGCAGCAGAAAAATCTGGGCAAAACCGGTGCGGAAGGTCAGATATATCCCCACGGAAAGGATCAACACCAGCGCCGGAACGCCCCAGACCATATCATAGATCGTTTGCAAAAATTGCATATCTTTCCCCCTTAGAGTAACACTTTTTCACGGAGTTTTCAAGGCATTTCCATACAAATATATGAGGGGAAGAAAAGATTTTTGACAACGAAAACTCCGGGATGACAATGCATCCCGGAGTAATGATTATTCCCATGTTGCCCAGATTTCCGGGCAGAAACCCACCGTGGCCTGTTTGCCGTTTCGTACGATGGGTGTTTTCATCAAAGACGGATCATCAAAGAGTTTATCCTCTTTGGCGATCTTATCGTCCATATACTTCATATTGGTAATCTCTTGGGATTTGTTGTTCCAGTCAATGAGATTGTCCACTCCACCAACTGCCCGAAGGACGCTGTCAAACTCCTTACCGGACATGCCATACTTCTGAAGATCTATGGACTGAAATTTGATACGGCGCTCCTTAAAGTAGCGCTCGGCTTTTTTGGTGTCGAAGCATTTGCTCTTTCCAAAGATTTGAATATTCAATACAATACCTCCTTCAGGCACAAGCCCTGGGCCGGTGCTAAGAAGCCTGCATCACTGCGTTTGCCACCAAAGAGCGCAGGGATACTGTTTGCATCACGCGCTCCCCTGCCCACTTCAATCAAAGTGCCCACCATAATACGAACTTGATTGTGGATAAATCCGTCACCGGTAAACTCCAAGCGCAGTTCGTCCCCATGCTGCAGGATGGTGACGGCATGAATCGTACGAACGGTGGATTTTTTGAATTTGGGGTTGCCACAAAAAGCGGAAAAATCATGTTCTCCGCACAGATGCTTCGCTGCTGCCTGCATCGCCGGCAGATCCAGTTGTTCCGGCATTACGGTGACATACCGCCGCTCAAACACGCAGGGCGCCTGAGAATTGTGGATACGGTAGAGATAAGTTTTTTCCCGGGCGTTGAGTCTGGCGTGGAAGCGGGGCGAACAATCCTTGCAGGAATAGATACCGATATCCTCCGGCAGGTACTGCCGCAGCTGAGAAAGGATCTGCTGGGCGGGCATATCGCTTTCACAATGGAAATTCGCCACCTGACCCAGCGCATGGACACCGGCATCGGTACGACCGCTACCGGAAATCTCGATATTTTCTCCCAGAATGCGGGACAGGGCCGTTTCCAGCTTTCCCTGAATGGTATCTTCCCTTCCGGCAAGACGCTGCCATCCACGGTAACGGGTGCCATCATAGCACAGATCCAGACGGAGATTTCGCATGGTTTTTCCTTCCTTTAAGTGATCATCTGCTGCTCTTGCAGCCAGTGCAGGATGAATTCATAGACTTCGCTCTTGTTGATCTCATTGAGCACTTCATGGCGGCACATGGGATACAAGCGCAGATCACAGCGTTCCATGCCAGCCTTGAGGAAGGCTTTCCATGCCTTGGTAACACCTTCACCATAACCGCCAACGGGGTCGTCACCACCGGAAATAAAGAGCACCGGAAGATCTTTGCGCATTTTCTCCAGATTTTCCGGTTCCTGAATAAACCGCAGGCCGATCATCATATCCCGCACCAAGGCGGCGGTTACCGTAAATCCGCACAGCGGATCAGCCAAATAAGCATCCACGCAGGCTGCGTCCCGGGTCAGCCAGTCAAACTCCGTGCGCTTGCGCTCCACGCGGCGGTTATTTCCGCCAAACATCAGGTTCGACAGCATCTTATTGTGAGAATCCGGTCCCTCCGTTTTGCAAATCAAGGAAGCGGTTGCATGACCGGTGTTGATGATGCCCCGGTGCATCCATGCAGTACCGGAAAGAATGGCAGCGCTGATATCCGCTTGGGGATATTTTGCAAGCATAGTACGAACCATGAAAGAACCCATGGAATGACCTAAGAGAATATAAGGAATATCGGGCTGCTCCATGCGGGTATAACTCAAGAGCCGATGGCAATCCGCCACCGCCTTAAACCAGCCGCCTTCAAAGTATCCGGGCGCATCGTGATCGCCAATGGACAAACCATGACCCATATGATCCTCTGCCACCACAAGAAAGCCTTGCTTTGCCATAAAACTGGCAAACTCATCATACCGTGCAGCGTGTTCCGCAATGCCGTGCACAATCTGCAGCACCGCCCGGGGCTTTCCCTCAGGCTCCCAGCGGTAGCCATGGATCATGCCCTTACCGTAGGACGGAAAATAAAAGTCGGTATGCATAAGCTTCACCTCAACCAATGATTTCGTAACCGGCATTCACAATGGCCTGCTTCAGCGCAGCAACATCGGCTTCGCCGGTAACAGTAACCTGTTTTGCCTGCAGGTCCACCACAGCATCAACAGTGCCGGGAACAGCCTTGCAAACCTTTTCAACCATTGCCTTGCAATGATTGCACATCATACCTTCTACCTTCAAAATCGTTTCCATTTGTTTTTCCTCCTCTTGAAGCAGATTTTCCTCGATTTCAAGTTTATTGTCATCCATCGTGCTGGAGAACTTACATTTTGGCTTAAACAGCCGCAGTCGCAGAGCGTTGGTGACCACAAACACAGAGCTCATGCTCATGGCTGCCGCACCAATCATGGGACTCAGCAGACCTGCCGCTGCCACGGGAATGCCCAAGCAATTATAGAAGAATGCCCAGAACAAATTCTGCTTGATATTCTTCAGGGTCGCTTTGCTCATCTCCACAGCGCTGCACACACCGGACAAAGAGCCGGTCATCAGCACCACATCCGCAGACTCCATGGCGATATCCGTACCTGCGCCAATGGCCATGCCCACATCCGCCGTCACCAACGCAGGAGCATCATTGATGCCGTCACCCACCATCAAAACCTTACGGCCTTGTGCTTGGAGCTGCTGAACCGCTGCCGCTTTGTCTGCCGGCAGTACATCGGCGATCACGCTGTCAATGCCTGCAGAAGAAGCAATGGCACGGGCGGTTTGTTCATTATCACCGGTAAGCATAACCACCTGCAATCCCAGCTTCTGCATGGCGCGAACCGCATCGACAGAGTCAGGCTTCAGCACATCGGCAGCAGCAATCGCGCCCAAGAAACGGCCGGACGCATCGGCAAAATACAAAGGTGTTTTGCCGCTTTGGGCAAGATGGGTATAGGAAGGAATGACCACATTCCGCTCCCCCATCAGTCTGGCATTGCCGCCATAGTAGCGGACACCGTCGATCACCGCTGTAATACCGCGGCCGGGCAGGGTTTCAAAATCCTCTGCCTCCGGCAACACCATACCCGCTGCCTTTTCCAAAATTGCTTTGGCAAAGGGGTGCTCGGATTTGGCTTCCAGAGAAGCCGCAATGGTCAAAAGCTGCGTAGATTGGACACTACCGGGCAGAATATCCGTAACCGTAGGTTTGCCAACCGTTAGTGTACCGGTCTTGTCCAGAACCACGGTATCGATATGGTGCAGGTTTTCCAGCGCGGCTGCGTTCTTGAACAATACGCCCAGCGAAGCGCCTCTTCCCGTGCCGACCATGATGGCAACGGGAGTTGCCAGACCCAAGGCGCAGGGACAAGAGATTACCAGAACAGAAATGGCTGCTGTCAGCGAAAATTCCAAACCCCGTCCTGCAATCATCCAAATGGCAAAGGCAAGAGCTGCGATACTCATGACCACGGGCACAAAGACCCCTGCGATTTTATCCGCCAAACGGGCAATGGGGGCTTTTGAGCCGCCTGCCTCTTCCACAAGACGGATGATTTGAGAAAGGGTGGTATCCTCGCCCACCTTTTCAGCCCGGAATTGCAGATAGCCGGTGCTGACAATGGTGGCGCCCATCACGGTATCACCCACACCCTTTTCCACGGGCATGCTCTCACCGGTCAGTGCGCTCTGTTCTACATAAGCGCTGCCACCGATCACCACACCATCCACCGGAATGCTGCCACCGGAACGAACCAGCACCACATCTCCCACCCGGACATCTTCCACAGGAATCTCTTTTTCCCGGCCGTCGACCAATACAGTCGCTGTTTGGGGACGCAGATCCATCAATTGCCGAATGGCATCACCGGTTTTACCCTTGGCTCTGGTTTCCAGAAATTTACCCAGCGTGACCAGCGTGAGGATCATGGCCGCAGATTCAAAATACAAATTATGTCCATAAGCGGCAAGCGCCTGACTATCGCCCCGCCCCATGGCATCGGCCATGAGGAACAGCACCGCCACACCATAGATGAGGGCAGCACCGGATCCAACGGCGATCAGAGAATCCATATTGGGCGCGCGGTGCCACAAGGCTTTCAGTCCACGGGAATAATAGGCCCGGTTCAAATACACCGCAGGCAGCGTAAGAAAGAACTGCAGCAAAGCTGCGATCATAACATTATGATGATACCACGCAGGAACGGGAAGATAAACCATATGCCCCATGGTAAAATACATCAAGATGGCCAGAAAAATTGCCGAACCAATGATGCGCTGCTTCATTTCTTTTAATGCAGTATCACCGGGGACAGTTTCCTTCTTTTTTTCGCCGGATCGGACGATCCCGTAGCCGGCATCCACCACAGCCTTTTCAATTTCCTCCCGGACATCGGCAGAGGCATACACCCTCATTTTTCCTGCAAGCAAATTTACTTCCGCTTTTTCCACACCGGCTACCGCCGATGTTACCTTTTCCACACGGGCGGAACACGCTGCGCAAGTCATACCCGTTACCGTAAAATCCAGCTTCATATACACCTCTCCTTGCATCTATTATCGGCTATTATTGATAAAAAATCAATAATTATTTATTTGACTTTCTATGGCTTATATGCTACATTTTAGCATGATGCGACCAAAAAGCAAGTATGTACCTTCAGGTGCTGTACTATCCTTTTGCATACTAGGAGGTATATTGTGAAGAAAACCCAAAACTGTCCTGTGGAAGCCACTCTGGAACTGATCGGCGGCAAGTACAAAGCGCTGATTTTGTGGTATCTTGCCGAAAAGAAGCTGCGTTACTCCGAACTGCGAGATCGGCTCAACGGCATTACCCCTAAAATGTTGACGCAGCAGCTTCGAGAACTGGAAGCAACCCGATTGGTTCACCGGGAGGTATACCCCATTGTTCCGCCCAAGGTGGAATATTCTCTGACCGACCTGGGTCAAAGTCTGATGCCCATTATGGTGGCCATGCGAGATTGGGGCGCATACTATATGCGCCAGGTGCAAACCGCGTCCACCGCTTTCATGACAGAAGAAATTTCTACTGCTCCCATTTCTGCAGAATAAATCGAATCACGAAAGGAATTTGAATCCAAATGAATATTAAGATCCTCTCCGACTCTACCTGTGATCTTTCCGAAGCCCTTCTGAAAGAACACGACATCACTCTGGTTCCTCTGACTGTTATTAAGGAAGGCAAGGAATACAAAGATGGCCTGACCATTACCCCTGCTGAGATCTTTGCCCATGTGGCAAACGGCGGTGAGCTGTGCTCCACCTCCGCCAACTCCGTCGGTGAATACCAGGATATCTTTGCCCAGTACGCAGACAAGTACGACGGTATTCTGCACATCAACATCGGCTCCGGTTTCTCCAGCTGCTATCAGAATGCCAACATTGCTGCCAGCGAGTTTGAAAATGTCAAGGTTGTTGACTCCATGAACCTTTCCACCGGCCAGGGTCTGGTGGTTCTGGAAGCCTGCCGTCTGGCCAAGGAGTGCGCCTCGCTGGATGAGCTGCATGAGAAGGTACAGAGCTTCGTAGAAAAGGTGGAGGCCAGCTTCCTGGTAGACAAGCTGAACTATCTGGCCAAGGGTGGCCGTTGCTCCGCTGTTGCTGCGCTGGGCGCCAATCTGCTGAATCTGAAGCCCTGCATCGATGTCAAGGATGGCAAGATGGGTGTTTCCAAGAAGTACCGCGGCAAGTATGCCAAGTGCCTCAGCACCTATGTGCAGGAGCGTCTGGCTAACCGGGATGACATCCGCAGAGATGTGCTGTTTGTCACAAAGACCTCCGTTGAGGATGAGGAATATGCCGCTGTTATGGAGGCTATCCGGGAATATGGCAAGTTTGAAACTGTGTATGAGACCCAGGCTGGCTGCACCGTTTCCTGCCACTGCGGCCCTGGCACTCTGGGCGTTCTGTTCGTCAGAAAGTAAATTAAAATCCACAGCCATACAGGCTGTGGATTTTTTTGGAACAAAATACCGCCTACCGGGACGAAAAATAAAGCTTGTATTTCAATGCAGGTGTGCTATACTGAAGTAGCAAATTTCTTGAAGAGGATTTTGATTATGGATAATAATAAGCTGTTGGATCTGGCTGTGGATCTGGGCTATGAACTTTCCATGGCGGGCGCGGAAACCTTCCGCGTGGAAGACAGTATCAACCGCATTCTGCGTACATACGGCATGGAACCGGAAGTGTATGCCATTCCCAACTGTATTCACGCCAGCGTTACCCTCCCCGACGGCGAGTCTCTTTCCGAAATGCGACGGGTGGGTTTCCACGGAAACGATCTGGAGGCTGTGGAGGCACTGTCCGCTGTGAGTCGCCGCATCTGTGCGGAAAAACCGGATGAGGATACCGGCAGACAATGGCTCAATGATGCCTGCAACAGCCGGCGGCAATATCATTGGATGATTCAGTTGCTGGGATATTTTACCGCATCCTTCGCCTTCGGTATTTTCTTTGGCGGCAATCTGATCGATGCGCTTTGCGGTGGTATTGGTGGTTTGGCCGTTGGTCTTTGCGTGATGTTCATGGACAAATACCAAGCCAATAACTTTTTCAAGACCCTGCTGGCAGCCATCCCCTTGGCATTGATCCCTTATGCGCTGGGCGCATTGGGCATCTGCCAAAGACCGGATATGGCAACCATCGGCGCTGTTATGGTACTGGTGCCGGGATTGCTGTTTACCTATGCCATGCGTGATATCATTTACGGCGACACCAACTCCGGTGTCAACCGCATCGTGCAGGTGCTGCTGACCGCTGTGGCCCTTGCTTGCGGCACTGCTGTGGCTTGGAACCTTGCCAGCCAGCTTTGGGGCGAACCCATCAGCGCCGCGGCCATCAATCACAGTTTCTGGATCGAATGTCTTGTGGGCGCCATTGGCTGCATTGGCTTTTCCATTCTGTTCAATGTCCACGGCAAGGGCATCGCTTTGGGTATGTTGGGCGGTGCCATCTGCTGGGCAGCGTACTGCGTGACAGAGGGCATGGGCGGCAGCGAAGCAACCGCCACTTTCATTGCTTCCTTTATCGTGGCGATCTACTCTGAGGTAATGGCTCGCGTTCGTAAATGCCCGGCCATTGGATATCTGGTGCTGGGTTTGATTCCGCTAATCCCCGGCTCCAGCTTGTACTACACCATGAATTATGCCGTGCGGGGCAACATGAATATGTTCAGCATTCAGGGCATGAAAACCATCCAGTTGGCCGGCTTGATGGCCGCTGGTATTTTGCTGGTGTCCACTGCTATGCGGATGCACGCAGTTTGGAAACAGCAGAGAAAAAAAGTATAAAATCAGGGCACTCGCTTTTAGCGAGTGCCCATTTTTCTCGTCAAAATATCTCTCTGTCGGATTCCGTTGGAGTAAAGACCCGGGTAAATGCGGTTGCCTTCGCTGGAGAGGATGAATAGGCCGTTTTCATCGGTATCAAAGGCAAAGCCGTCCGCAAAATTGGTATAAAGCAGCTTTTCCTCCTCACATTTCCCATCCTGCCAAACCGAATAATGGATGGTGAAAAAGCCGGATGTATGACCCGTGGAGATAATGCACTCCTCTACATCGCCGTCGTTGTCCACATCATAAAGGCAGTAGTCATAAACCCATCCAATCACATTTTCCCTTGATGTAAGGGTTTCGTCTTCCACATGCCGCCACCATTTGTGTGCAGTAATTTCATAACGCACACCCGTGACATCCACATCACTCAGTTCTTTTGGCGTGCCGTAGAAACTGACCCAAATACCATCAAGAGGAATTGATGTCTGCATCCCAATATCGTCATCTAGTAAAACATGCCAACGGTTGCCTTCGCTATCCAGAGCGTAGAAACTAGAGAAATCAGCGGTTCTTTCAAGCGTTAGCCAAACCACATGTCGCTCTGGTTTTGATATCTCCATGTAATAGCGGAATCTTTCACCATCTGACACATCCACATACATAAAGGGATGGGATTCGGCGGCGATATAGGCCAATGCATCCTCGGTGACCGAGAACACGAAGGTCATGGGACTGGTCAGCGTGGTGTCGTAGAGATACAGCTTGCCGTCCTTTAGTTCCCAGTCGCCCAAGCCAATGTGGCTGCTGTACACACCTGCATAATACTGGAACGTGCCGTCGGAGTAGATGTTAATATAGAAGGCACTACCTGCACCGGGTTTGGTATAGACATATTGCTTGTCGAAAAAATTGGCAGCGGCCTCGTAGGCAGGTCTTTCGGACAGCCGATAAAGGAAGCATCCACTTACCAGATAGTACAACTCTCCGTTCTTCTGCTCTAGGAAGATACCGTCCCACATGGAGGATTCCTCTGTAGGAATCACGCGCCAGGCGTTTTTATTGTTCCTGCGGATCTGTTCAAGCATCGGCTGCTTTTCATCCAGTGTGACATGCACCAACAAAGCTTCATCAAAGTTTTCCTTCGTCAGGGTCATCTTTTCCAGGCGGCCCACATCACACCAGCCAGGTTCCACACCGCTATAACGAGTTTCATAGTCGTACTGCAGGATATCCTCCCCCGTCACACGGAAGTGACCAGACAGATGCGGATCATAGCTCATTAGACTCGGTCTGAACACCTGCTCCTCAACCTGGTAAACGGCACCGGTGAGATTGCTCTGAGGGTTCGTCAGAAAGCACACCGCCAGTACGGAACAGATGACCAGTGCGGCAATAATAATCCAGAGGGTGGGTTTTTTATAATGCAGCACCGCCTTAATACGGGCCTTAACACTGGTTTCGCCAAAGGCCAGCGGGCAGGCTGTGATCCATTTTCGGGGTAAGCTGCATTCCAGCAGAGTCTGGGAATAGACCTGCTTTTCCTCCGGAGAAAGGGATTGGATCACCTTTTCATCGCAGGCCAGTTCCACATCCCGGCAAAGCAAAACATAGGCAACCCACAGTAGCGGATGGAACCAGAACACCGTCAGCAGCGCAAAGCCTAGGGGTTTCCACCAGTGATCCCGCCGCGCCAGGTGCGCCCGCTCATGGGACAAGATGGCGTCCCACTGCTCCTGGGGCAGATCAGAGGGCAGGTAGATCTTCGGCTTCATCAAACCGAGAATAAACGGAGAGGAAATGGTGTCGCACAAGTAGACCCCCTCCCCTGCCGGGATGCTGACCGACACCCGATGGCGCAACCGCAGATAGCTGATGAGGGCATAGCCTGCCATGACAATCATTCCGATCACCCACACCACAGACGCAATGAATACGGCTACCTGCAAGGGGTTCACGCTGTTCTGCGGCCCGGAAAGGAATGTCTGTGTGAAAACGGGGTTGATGGTAGAATTCACTGCGTATATACCGGTGTGAATTTCCGGTGTATAGTCGTAAAGCTCCGCAGTCGGCAGGGTCTGGGCGCTGGGCACAAGGCTGAGAATGCTCTCCAGTTCAAAGGGCCAGATCAGGCGCAGTCCCACAATAGCCCACAGGGCGCATTTGGCCCAACCGGGGGCATGCTTCAGCAGCAGTCGAGCCACCAGCACCGCCAGCACCAGCCATCCGGCGGTCACTGCAGTGTTGAAAATAGTTAGGAATAGTTCACTCATCTTACTTCCCTCCCATCTGCTCGATCATCTGCCGAATTTCCGCGATCTCGGTTTCGGACAGACTCTTGCGGGCAGTAAAGGCTGCCAGAAAAGCCGGCAGCGAACCTTCAAAGTTTTCCTCCACAAATTTTTCACTCTGGGCGGCGGCATATTCCTGCCGGGACAGCAGCACGCAAACCGTGCCATCCCGGTTTTCAAAAAGCCCTTGTTCGCACAGCTTTTTTAGAACAGTATAGGTGGTGGATTTCTTCCATTCCAGCTGTTGGGCGCACAGTTTTACCAGTTCACCGGAAGAAATGGGGGCATGCTGCCAAATGAGCTCTGCAAAATGCAGCTCCACGCTGCCTAATTTTCGGTTATCCATAAAGCACCTCCTTGGTCTATTGTTTGTCGACCTTGTTGTTAGTCTATCACAAATAGACCGCGCTGTCAAGAAAAAGATGGGAGGCTACACCTCCCACCCATGTATTACAGTTCTGAAAAAATGCTGCCCAAGGAATCGTGGAACACAAGGTTCGCTTGATCGTCGAAGGGGGTTTCATCCCGATTGATCAGCACCAAGCGGTTGCCCCGATAATAGCGCAGCAGGCCTGCCGCAGGATAGACGGTCAAACTGGTACCGCCAACGATGAGCAGATCCGCAGCGGAAATGGCTGCGATGCTGCCTTCAATGGTATCTTCATCCAGACTTTCTTCATACAGCACCACATCCGGTTTGACGATGCCGCCACAGCTGCAGCGAGGCACCGAGGGCGCATCCTTCACAAATTCTGCGGTATGAAATTTACCACAGCGGGTGCAGTAATTACGCAGAACAGAGCCGTGGAGTTCATAAACCCTTTGAGAACCGGCTTTCTGGTGCAGGCCATCGATATTCTGGGTCACCACCGCGGACAAGATCCCCTCCTCTTCCCAACGAGCCAATACTTTATGGGTAATATTGGGTTCAAAGCCAAGGGGCAGCATCTTTTCCCGGTAGAACCGGAAAAAGTACTCCGGACGATGCTGGTAAAAACTATGGGATATGATGGTTTCCGGAGGATAGTCAAACTGCTGGCTGTAAAGGCCATCCACACTGCGGAAATCCGGAATTCCGGATTCGGTGCTGACCCCTGCGCCACCGAAGAACACGATGTTGCTGCTTTCGCTGACCCATTTTCTGAAGATATCCAACTGTTCCATGGGATCCCTCCTTCTAAAGTATATTTTTATTGTATCGAAGGATCTTCCAAAAAGCAACACCCACTGAACAATCAGTGGGTGTTGATCATTTACTTTTGAATACGACGGATCACCAACAGAGCAGCGATCAGCAGTACAAGACAGATGGGCAGTACGATCCATGCGCTCTGGACGAAGCCTGCCAGCACAAAACCTACAAAGGACACGCCGGCAACCAGCATAGCATAAGGCAGCTGGGTGGAAACATGGTTGATATGCTCACACTGCGCACCGGTGGAGGCCATGATGGTGGTGTCGGAAATGGGAGAACAATGGTCACCTGCCACAGCGCCTGCCAGACAAGCGGAAACGGCAACGACCATCAGCTCACCGTTGGGGAACACGGAGCAGACGATGGGCAGCAGGATGCCGAACGTACCCCAAGAGGTACCGGTGGCAAATGCCAGACCCAAGGCGATCAGGAACACGATACCGGGCAGGAAATTGCTCAGACCGCTGGCAGCAGTACGGACAAACTCAGCCACGAAGATCTTTGCGCCCATGGCATTGGTGACACCGGACAGCGTCCATGCGAAGGTCAGAATCAAAATGGCGGAAGCCATCAGCTTAAAGCCATCGGAAACAGAACCGGTAAATTCCTTCATGGTAACGATCTTACGGGGGACATACAAGATGGCGGTGATGACCAGCGCCAGAACACTGCCCAGAACCAGACCCACGGAAGCATCGGAATTACCGAAGGCATCGATGAAATTCATATAGCTGTCAGAAGTTGCATCAAAGAAGCCACCGGTGTAAACCATGGTCAGCACACAGCAGATGATCAGAGATACGATGGGGATGATCAGATCGATCACCCGACCTCTGGGATTACCCTCCTGCTGATCTGCAGCGGCATAGGGGCGGTTTTCAGAGGAATACAGATCGCCGTTCATGGCGTTTTGCTCGTGCAGACGCATCTTGCCAAAGTCCATCTTCAGAACACTCATGAGGATGACCATGGTCAGGGTCAGCAGTGCATAGAAGTTATAAGGGATCGCGCTGATAAACAGCTTCAGGCCCTGCCCTTCCGGAGCAACGCTGGAAACAGCGGCAGCCCAGGAGGAAATGGGGGCGATGATACAAACAGGAGCAGCAGTAGCATCGATGATGTATGCCAGCTTAGAACGGGAGATATTGTGCTTATCGGTGACGGGACGCATCACGGAGCCAACGGTCAGGCAGTTGAAATAATCATCGATGAAAATCAGCATGCCCAAAACGCAAGTGGAAATCAAAGCGCCGGTACGGCTCTTGATATGCGTTGCTGCCCAACGGCCATAGGCTGCAGTGCCGCCTGCCCGGTTGACCAGGCTGACCATCATACCCAGCACCACCAGGAAAATGAGAATGCCCACATTCCAGGAGTCGGAGAGCATACCGATCATGGTATCAAAGGTAAAGGTGACCATGCTCCACACATTGCCGTTGGAATACAGCAGCGCGCCGGAGAGGATACCAATGAACAAAGAGGAATACACTTCCTTGGTGATCAGCGCCAGCACAATGGCGATCACGGGAGGCAACAGCGCCAAAATGGTGGCGTACACGGAAATCTCCTGCTGCATCGTATCGATGGCAGCACTGATATTTTCTTCAAAGTTCTCATCGGTGCCCACATTGTCAGAATAGCCGTCCAGGTATGCCAGCGCATCGTCCGAAGACTCAAATTCGGCAGCGGTTGCAGCGAATGCAAAGCAACCCAGCAGCGCGACTACCATCATTACCAGGATCAGGTTTCTTACAGTTGTTCTCATGTTTTTTCGTCCTTTCAACTTTCGAATACAAAAAACCGTGAATTTTGGAGTAACTCCAACATTCACGGCCACACAATTGCTGTCGCAAGGACGATGAATGATAGCGCTCCACTTTCGTGACAACTGGCCAAATATTTTCTGGCAAGCCAACCGCAGACACCGGGAAGCAGCTGCGATTTCGGCGGTTTACCCTTTCTACACAGCCGGAATTCCCGTTCCTTGGGCTGTGGATACTCATGCACACCGCACCTCTATCAACTCACAGTTTTAAGTTGTTTGAAGTTTAGCATGATTTTGTCGCAAAGTCAAGGCTTTGTTCGCAATCTGCGGACATTTGTCATTCGTACCAAGATTTTTACGAAATTACAGGTAAAATTCGTCAAAAAGTAACACCCACCGGAAATCGGTGGGTGTGTTTTTCATTCAGATAAATCCTCTTCTTCCATTTCTTTCAGCAGCTTTTTATCCTGCTTGGAAGAAAGATCCAGCTTCTGATACATATCGGGACGACGCTCACGGGTACGACGCAACGACTGCTTACGCCGCCAGAGGCGAACCTTTTCATGATTGCCGGAAAGCAGAATCTGGGGCACTTCCCGATTATGCCAAACCGCAGGGCGAGTGTACTGGGGATATTCCAACATGCCATTAAAATGGCTTTCATCCTCAAAGCACTCTGCATCCGCCAAGACACCGGGAACCATACGGCAGACCGCATCCGTGACTGCCATGGCCGCGATTTCGCCGCCAGTGAGAACAAAGTCACCCAAACTGATTTCCTCGTCCACGCACTCATCAATAAAGCGCTGGTCGATGCCCTCGTAATGACCGCAGACAATGATGATATTATCCATCTTACTCAGGCGAATGGCATCGGCTTGCTTAAAGGTATGTCCGCAGGGGGACATATAGATGGTATGCACCGGGCCGCCAGCCTGATCACAGATGGCTTCCCAACAGCGATACAAGGGGTCTGCCGTCATCACCGCACCGCGACCGCCGCCATAGGGGTAGTCATCAGTTTGGTTCTGCTTATTGGCCGTATAATCCCGGATCTGATGGGTATCGATCTGGATGTATCCCCGTTCCTGCGCCCGTCCAAGAATGCTTTCGGACAGAACATCACCCAGGGTTTCGGGGAACAAGGTCATAATATCAATTCTCATCAGTTCTCATACCTTCAATCAAACGCACTTCCATGCGGTTCGCTTCCATATCGGTGGAAAGGATGAAATGGCTGACCGCAGGAATCATATATTCATAAGTGCCCTTGACCACATAGACACTATTGCCGGGGTAATCCAGCACATCTGTGATCTTACCCAGCATCTGGCCATCGGCATAGACCTCGACACCCTTGAGTTCATCGGCAAAGATCACCTCATCATCGATGTCCTCACGGTAAAGTTCCACCACCTTGCCCCGCATCTGCTGGGCAGCTTCCATGGTATCAATCCCACGGAACTTTACCAGATTGCAGGTCTTTTGCACACGGACCTGCTCCATTATATATTCTTTTCCGCTAATGCGGCAACGATCAAATTCACACAGCATCTCAGGGTCATCCAGCCAGCAAAGAACCTTGACCTCTCCCCTGACGCCATGGGTGGTGACGATCTCACCTGCTTTGATAAATTGGAGTTTCATAAATTGCCTCCTTACAAAATAAAACGAAAAATGCGTGGCGATTTGCCACGCATGATCGTTTAATCCACGATTTCCACCGTGACTTTTTCACCGGTGCGCTGAGCAACGGTTTTAACGATGGTCCGGATCTCTTTTGCGATCCGGCCCTGGCGACCGATCACCTTGCCCATGTCACCCTCGGCAACACGCAGCTCCAGCACCTTGCCCTCTTCACCGTCAATTTCGGTGACGGTGACGGACTCAGGATGGTCAACCAGATTTTTTGCCATATACAGCAAAAGTTCCTTCATTTGCGCTAATCTCCTTTGGGGGATTACAGCACGCCAGCCTTCTTCAGCAGACCACGAACGGTGTCGGTGGGCTGTGCGCCGTTCTTGATCCAGGTCTGAGCCTTCTCAGCGTCGATGGTGACGGTAGCGGGCTCGGTCAGGGGGTTGTAGGTGCCGATTTCCTCGATGCAGCGGCCATCACGGGGAGAACGAGCATCAGCGACAACGATACGGTAGAAAGGAGCCTTCTTAGCGCCCATTCTTCTGAGTCTGATCTTAACCATTGAGATTCACCTCCATAAAATTTTCAAAAAGTAAATATATATCGTAAAGCACTTTGCTTATAACGAACCATTAAAAGCCGGGGAAGCCGCCCAGGCCACCCAGGCCCTTCATGCGCTTCATCTTCTTGCCGGCACCGGGACCGGAGAACTGCTTCATCATCTTCTGCATCTGCTCGAAGGATTTAAGCAGGCGGTTTACATCCTCAACCTTGAGGCCTGCACCGGCTGCGATACGCTTCTTGCGGCTGCCACCGATGATGCTGGGATTCTCACGCTCCTTGGGGGTCATGGACAGGATGATTGCCTCCGTATGGGCCATCTGCTTTTCGTCCACCTGCATATTCTTCAGCGCACCGCCACCGGGCAACTGCGCCAGAAGATCCTGCATGGAGCCCATGGACTTCATCTGTACCATCTGGTCATAGAAATCCTGCAGGGTGAACTTATTGGAACGGATGCGCTCCTCCAGCTCTGCGGCCTTCTTGGCATCGTAGGCTTTCTCCGCCTTCTCGATGAGGCTCAGCACATCGCCCATACCCAAGATACGGGACGCCATACGGTCGGGATGGAAGGGCTCGATGTCCTCCAGTTTTTCACCCATACCTGCGAATTTCACAGGCTTGCCGGTAATGGCACGAACGGAAAGAGCCGCACCGCCTCTTGCATCGCCATCCAACTTGGAGAGCATGACAGAGTCGATATCCAGCCAGTTGTTGAAGCTTTCAGCCGCATTGACAGCATCCTGACCGGTCATGGCATCCACAACCAGCATGATTTCGTCGGGCTTGACCGTTTCCTTGATGTTCTTCAGCTCTTCCATCAGAGCTTCGTCCACATGCAGGCGACCGGCAGTATCCAGGAAAACCATATCGTGACCACGCTGACGGGCGTAGAGCACGGCTTCCTTGGCGGTTTCCACGGGGTTCTGGGTGCCCTTCTCAAAGACGGGAATGCCCAGCTTCTCACCGCAGACCTTCAGCTGCTGAATAGCAGCAGGACGGTAAATATCGCAGGCGACCAGCAAGGGGTTCTTACCCTGGCGCTTCATCAGACCAGCCAGCTTGGAGCCATTGGTGGTCTTACCTGCGCCCTGCAGGCCAACCAGCATCACAACGGTAGGACCGTTGGGATTGGTGGTAATATGTTTCTGATCGGAACCCATCAGCTTGGTGAGTTCCTCGTTGACGATCTTGACGATCATCTGGGCGGGAGTCAAAGACTCCAGCACATCGACGCCAACACAGCGCTCGGTAACGGATTTGGTGAAATCCTTACAAACTTTATAGCTGACATCCGCTTCCAGCAGTGCCATGCGAATCTCTCGCATGGCCTCCTTGACATCGGTCTCCTTCAGGCGACCCTTGCCACGAAGCTTTTTGAAGGTAGCGGAAATCTTTTCAGTTAAGCCTTCAAATGCCATAGGTTACTCCTCAAGTTCACGCATAGCCTCGACGATCTGCATCGCAGTCTTGCTGACCGCTTCATCGGGATATGCACACAGCGCACTGGCTGCG
This sequence comes from Oscillospiraceae bacterium, assembly GCA_017646545.1. Taxonomy (GTDB): domain Bacteria; phylum Bacillota; class Clostridia; order Oscillospirales; family Oscillospiraceae; genus Faecousia. Next base: position 26,422 of record JAGCMI010000038.1, read on the forward strand.
GTTTGAATGGTCTGGGCTGCTTTGCGGCAGCTCTGATCCCGGCTGACACAGCCGGTCTTGGCCTCCATGTTCCGAAGCAGGGCTTCGGCTCGGCTCAAGTTTTCATGGACACCCTGGCGGCTGATGCCCAATTCAGCGGCAATCTCTCCCAGGGACAGGTCCTGATAATAACGCATTTCGAAGCATTCTTTCTGCCGGTCGGTGAGCAGATCACCGTAATAATCGTATAGCAAAACGATCTCGATTGCGTCCATGGAATCCTCCTGTCAAGCCTTTTTGCTTGATACCTGCGGTAGTATAGCACAAAGAGGTACAGTTGTCAAGTGTTTTTTATTGACAGATCTGATTTTTTACAAAACACGATACCAGCGGCTGATCTCTTTCACCCGCACAAATCCCATGCGCTCATAAAGGGCAATTGCCCGGGTATTGGCAGAGGCCACCCAAAGCCGAACTGTATCGCAGGTAAGGCTTGAGCACAATGCGCGCACCACCGTTTCCCCTGCTCCGGGTTCTACAGCGATCACCGTGTCAATAAAATCATCCTTTGCTTTGCCGATGCCAAGAAGCTTTCCGTCACGATGAATGAAATAGCCATCCCCGGATTGCAGCAACTGTTTGCCGTCCCGGCTGTCCATAAATGCGGCATTGGGGATATCCGCCATTTTCTCATTATAAATATCCAACCATCTTTGCAGGGTTTGTTCCGTCACCGGAAAGAGGCAGGCATCCGTGTCTGCAATAGATTGTCTGTCGCACTGCATGGCGATGATGGATGTGATCAGGGGATAGTTTTCCAGGTATTCATGCCCTGCAGCATCAATCCACTCCGCCCCGCAGAGCCTGCAAAAGGACACACATTCTTCCAGCAATTTCTGAGGATCCAAAGAGGATTGGATTTTAATATGGGCACGGCCACGGTATGGGATCTCCCTCAAAAAGAGGCTGGCAACACCGTATTCCGTTGTAAACATGGGCATATCTTTCATATAAATCCCCCTTTCCAATAGATTATTATAGCATATCAGATCTTTACAAGCAAGTAGCCAATCCCCCTATCCATGCAGATCCGGTATTCCAGGCAGAAACATTTGTGCATTTTCACGATAAAAAAGGGGCAACCGCCCCCGAATAATGAATGTATCAAACAATATTTTCTTAAAAAGACCTATTTTTTCAAAAAAGAACTTGCAATTAAACAAAAAATATATATAATGGTGCAAGTAAGTTTTATCCGAAAGGAGGTCACGCAAAATGAAGAAGATCATCTGCAAGAAGGAATACGATTCCGAGAATGCAACTCTGATCAAGAAGTGCACCTACGGCACCTACGGCGATCCCGCCGGCTATGAGGAGATCCTGTTCCAGACCGAAGGCGGCCTGTACTTTGTTTACACCCGCGGCGGCGAGGCTTCTCCCTACCCCACCGAGGATATTCAGCGTCTGGCAAAGACCAAGGTCAACGAGTGGATCGAGAACCACTAAAATACATAAACGGAGGCTGGTAACAGCCTCCGTTTTTTTGTCAACCACAGGTTGCATTATTTGTAATTAGGGAAATATTCCTGGACAAAGTCCACATTTTCCACCTGAAAACTTTTGCCATTCAGGTAATCCAGATCCTCTGCATCGGTAGAGAATGTGAAGGTAAGTTTATAGGAATACAGCGCCTGATAGTTGCGGTCAAAGCGCTTATCCAGTTTACCATACTTGCCATCACCCAGAAGCGGATGCCCGGCATGGGCAAACTGGGCGCGGATCTGGTGAGTACGGCCGGTGATCAGTTCACACTCCACCAAGGACAAGCCATTTTGAGAAGTAAGCACTTTATAATTGGTTTGGCAGGTTTTGGCACCGGGCTGCATCTTGTCCGTAACGAACACTCGGTTCTTCTTTTCGTCCTTGAAAAGGTAACCCTTGAGACTTCCCTCTCTGGGCTTGGGTGTGCCCTCCACGATAGCCAAATACCGCTTATCCAATTCCCGGTCTTTGATCTTTTGGTTCATAACACGCAGCGCCACAGCGGTCTTGGCAGCGATCACAATACCACCGGTATTGCGGTCAATGCGGTTACACAGCGCGGGCGTGAAGGAATTCTCCTCCCTGGGCCGCCACTCTCTCTTCTGGTACAGATAGGACTGGATATGGTCAATGAGGGTTCTGCCGTACTCCGCCCCGTCATGGGGATGGACAGCAATACCGGGGCGCTTATCCACCAGGAGAATATGCTGATCCTCATAGACAATACTCAGTTTCGGTACAGCCACGGTCAGATAAGCGTTATCCTCCCGGGGTTTATCGAAGAATTCATCGTTGATATAAAGCTGCAGCACATCGCCCGCAGCAAGACGGCTGTCCCGCTGGGCTCTTGCGCCATTGAGTTTGATCCGCTTCAAGCGGATATATTTTTGCGCCAAAGACGCAGGCAGCAACGGCACTGCCTTGGCAAGAAACCGATCCAGACGCTGGCCTGCATCGTTATTTCCAATGGTTAATTCTTTCATGGCATATTTCCCAGATTCACATCAAAACTTCTATTGATCTGCTCTGTCAGCTCCAGAGCGGCATTGTAACCCATCTTTCTTTGGCGGTTGTTCATAGCGGCAACCTCCAAAATCACCGCCAGATTTCGGCCTGGGGTGATGGGGATGGTATGCATGGGCACCTTGACGCCCAGCAATTCCGTATAAGAGGACTCCGCGCCCAGACGGTCGTAGACAGTCTGGTTGTTCCAAGGCTCGATATTCACCACCAGATTGATCTCATTCTCCGACTTAACAGCGCCCATACCGAAAAGCTTTGCCACATTGATGATGCCGATACCACGCAGTTCGATATAATTACGGATCAGTTCCGGTGCGCTGCCCACAAGGGTATTACCGGAAATCTTACGGATTTCCACCGCATCATCGGCAATCAGACGGTGACCGCGCTTGAGCAGCTCCACAGCAGTTTCACTCTTACCCATGCCGCTTTCACCGGTCAGCAGAACGCCTTCACCGTAAATCTCGATCAGAACACCGTGGCGGGTAACACGGGGTGCCAACTCATCACAAAGGTATGCTATCAGCGCGGACAAGATCTCAGAGGTAGGTTCCTTGGAACGAAGCAAGGTCACATTATGCTTCTGCGCCATGGCAACGCAGGCAGGATAGGGCTGCATGCCACGGGCGATGAGCAAGGCAGGGATCTTATAAGAGAACATGCGGTCAAAGATATCTTCCTGCTGCTGCTGGGACAGCTTATCCAGATAGCTCATTTCCACTCTGCCCAGCACCTGCAGACGCTGGGGGTCAAAATGGTCAAAGAAGCCGGCAAGCAGCAAACCGGGACGCGCCACGTCGGGAACGGTCAGACGGATGCTATCGAAGTCTGTGGAGGCAAATTCCACCTCCAGATTGAACTCCTGCACCAAGGTTTTCAGCGCCAAACTGTAAAAATCTGCCATTAGACTCACCTCTTTCTGTCATCGTAACACCATTATATCTGTCCAACGACGGAATATCAATAAATTTTTTAAAAAAATTGAAAAAATCGAAAAATAATGCTTGCATTTTTACGCAATCTCTGCTATCATATTCAAGCGCCTGCGAAGGGCGTCATTTCGTGGATTATGATTCGGATGGGAGGTGCAACGAATGGCGAAGTGTGATTTTTGCGGTAAGGGCGTAACCTTTGGTATCAAGGTTTCCCACTCCCACAGACGTTCCAACCGTACCTGGAAGCCCAATGTCAAGCGGGTCAAGGCTGTTGTCAACGGTACTCCGTGCCATGTGTACGCTTGTACCAGATGTCTGCGTTCCAACAAGGTTGAGCGCGCTGTCTAATTTCCCTGCAAAATAAAATACGCCACCGAATTGGTGGCGTTTTTGTTTGCCCAAATTACGCAAAAAGAGTGACCAAGGTGGTCACTCTTTTATTTTTATAACCAACCGGGATTTTCGGATTCGGCCTTGCGAGAGCGAACCAAAAGGTTCTGCACCGTTTCTTTGGCAGATGCCCCCTCGTAAAGCACGCGGTAAGCGGCCTCCATAATGGGCATATCCAC
>JAGCMI010000039.1 GCA_017646545.1 Oscillospiraceae bacterium
CTACTGGGGTTCTAAGTCCAAGCACTTTAAGATGGCCAAGCAGGCTGTCATGAAGTCCGGCAACTACGCTTTCGCTGGTCGTAAGATGAAGAAGCGCGACTTCCGCAGACTGTGGATCACCCGTATCTCCGCTGCTGTCGCTCCCTACGGCCTGAACTACTCCAAGTTCATGAACGGTCTGAAGAAGGCTGGCATCGAGCTGAACCGTAAGAGCCTGTCCGAGATGGCTATCCACGACGCAGCTGCTTTCGCAGCTATCGTTGAGAAGGCTAAGGCTGCTCTGTAATTTCACAATTACACTTAAAAAAGACCACCCAATCGGGTGGTCTTTTTTTGTATCATTTAATCTTTTCGATCGGGCGCATCAGCAGGATAGATGCCGGAAATCTTTTGCATGGCTCGCTGCTTCATATTACGCTCTTTAGGAAACTGAGTCGAACTGTGCCTGATAGAGTTTGTGGTAGAAGCCGCCTTGGGCGATGAGGGTTTCGTGGGTGCCTTGCTCCACGACCTTACCGCCATCAAGTACCAGAATATGATCAGCCGACTCAATGGTGGAGAGGCGATGGGCGATGACAAAACAGGTTTTGTTCTTCATCAACTGCCGCATGGCAGCCTGAATCTGCTGCTCCGTACGGGTGTCCACATTGGATGTAGCTTCATCAAGGATCAGCATGTGCGCATCCAGCAGCATGGCTCTTGCGATGGTCAGCAGCTGCTTTTGTCCCTTGGAAATGGCGGTGCCGTTGTCTGTCAGGACGGTGTTGTAACCCTCAGGCAAACGGGAGATATAATTGTGTATGCGGGCAGCCTTTGCAGCCGCAACCACTTCTTCCATGGTGGCACCGGGTTTTCCGTATGCGATGTTCTCGTAGATCGTGCCGTGGACCAGCCAGGTGTCCTGCAGCACCATGGTATAGGATTTTCGCAGGGAAGAACGGGTCACCATGCGGATGTCGTTGCCATCTACATATACAGCGCCCTGATCCACATCATAAAAACGCATCAGCAGATTGATGATGGTGGTTTTGCCTGCGCCGGTGGGGCCGACAATGGCGGTCAAGCTGCCGGGTTTTGCCATAAGGGAAAGATCTTCGATAATGGGCTTGCCGGGAATGTAGGAAAAGTCCACATGCTCCAGCTTCACTTCGCCCTTGACATTCTCCAGTACAGTAGCGTCAGGAAGATCTTCCTTTTCCGGCTCTGCATCGATTAAGGTGAACACGCGTTCTGCTGCGGCAAAAGCACTCTGCAACTCAGCAATGATGTTGGCCACCTCGTTGATGGGACCGGAGAACTTACGGGAGTATTGCACAAAGCTGCTCAAGTCACCCAGACCAACTTTTCCCTGCATAAACAGAAGGGAACCGAACATACACACCAGCGCCAGGGAAACATTGTTGATGCAGTTGACAGAAGGACCGGTAATGGTGCCGTTTGCTTCTGCCACGGTGTATGCCTGCACAGCGGCATCGTTCTTTTCGTCAAAGGCTTCCAGTACTGCGTCCTCGCGACCATATGCCCGTACTGTTTTTTGTCCGGAGAGCATTTCCTCCACAAAGCCATTGAGCTGACCCAGTTTTGCACTGCGGCGGCGGAAGAGGGGACGAACCCGTTTGGTCAGCCACCGTGTAAAGAAAATGGTGATGGGAATGGTAAACAGGAAAATCAGCACCAGCTGAGGAGCGATGGTCAGCATCATAATGAAGGATACCACCACCGTGATCACACTTTGCAGGATCTGTAGCAGGTCTGTAGAAAGGGACTGGTTGACCGTATCCACATCATAGGTGATGGTGGAGATAATATCACCGGTTTGGAAGCGGTCAAAATAGCCAACGGGCAGTCGTGTCAGATTTTCAAATACATCATGGCGCATTTGTTTACTGACCCGACGGGACAGACGGATCATGACCACATTGAGTAAGAAAGTCAATGCGGCGGCGCAAACATAGAAGATTGCCATCAGTCCGATACAGCGGAAAACCGTATCAAAATCCACACGACCGACGCTGCTGAGAATGGTTCCGTCTTCCAGAACCTCTTCCACATGGATGGCATTGATGGCTTCACCGGAGAGTTTGGGGCCATAGAGAGAAAGCAAACTGCTGGAAACAGAGAGGATAACGGCCAAAATCAGCAATAGACGGTTTTTGCCAAGATACCGCCACAGCCGTCGCAGCAATGCAGCGCGATTGACCTTTGTTCCTTCGAAGCGGCGCTTATCGCCGCTGACTTCGGCGCGGGTCAAGCGTCCGCCACCGATCATATTGGGATTAGCTGCCATTTAGCCCACCTCCTGACCGTTGCCCATTTGGATACGGGCCAGATATGCGTATTCTTCGCAGCTTTCCATCAGCTGCTCGTGGTTACCCATACCGATCACAGCGCCTTCCTGGAGAACCAGGATCACATCTGCGTGCCGCAGGGAGCTGATTCGCTGCGCCACCAGCACGGTGGTGGTGTCCGCGTAGTTTTCCCGCAACGCGCGGCGTAATTTTGCATCCGTACGATAGTCAAGTGCGGAGGAGGCATCGTCCAGAATCAAAATCTCCGGATTTGCTGCCAGTGCTCGGCCGATGAGCAGACGCTGCTTCTGACCACCGGACAGGTTGTTGCCGCGCACCTGAACTTCGGCATTCATGCCGCCTTCTTTGGTGGCGATAAACTCCGCCTGCGCGTACTCAGCGGCATGCTGAAGGGCTTCATCATCCACATCACGGAAGAAACGCAGATTATCAGCGATGGTGCCTTCCATCACAAAGTCATTTTGGAAAACAACACCGAATTTCTGCCGAAGTTGCTGGAAGGGGATACTCCTGATATCCTGACCGTCGATCAGGATCTGTCCTTCGTCAGCATCATACAGTCGCATCAGTAGATTCAAAATGGTGGACTTGCCGCTGCCGGTAGGTCCAAGAATACCCAATGTCTGACCCCGTTCCAGGCGGAAACTCATATTTGCGGTGTTCACGCCGATGCCGGTATAAGAGAAAGATACATTTCTAAATTCGATATGGGGAGCATTTTCTTCCGGAACAATCTGCTCCAGAATTTCCATATCCTCCGGAGATTCCAATACATCCGCCACACGCTTGGCGCTGGCTTCGCCCTTGCTCCACATCACGAAGATGCGGGTGACGCCCAACATGGCATTGAGGATCATGGTAAAATACTGCAGAAATGCGACGATAACGCCGCTATCCATCCGTCCGTCGTTGACGCGGTATGCACCGATCAGCACCACCAAGGTCAGTCCCAAGTTCAGCGTCAGGGAAGCGGTGGGATTGGTAATGGCGGAAACCGTGCCGGCCTTTTGGTCGATTTGTGTCAGCTCGGTGTTTACTTTATGGAATCTTTCTTTTTCGTACTCGGTTTTGCTCAGGGCTTTGATCACACGGATACCGGTGATGTTTTCCTGCACTGTACGGACGATCTTGTCCAACACGGTCTGCTGTTTGGTGTACAGGGGCAAACTCTTTTTCGTGACAAAATAAGTAACCAGTGCTATAATGGGCAAAAGGGCGATCAACACCAATGCCAAAGCAGCATCCATGCGCACCATCATAATGATACCGCCGATTAAAAGCATGGGGGCGCGAACGCCCATACGCTGCAATCGAGCCAACATCTGGTTGATGTTGTAAGTATCGCTGGTCAGCCGGGATTCCGCGGAGGATACCGTGAGTTTATCCATCTGCCGTGCGGAAAGATGCTCCAGCCGGTTGAAAAGATCATGGCGGATTGCTCTGGTAATTTGTCCGGAACTTTTGGCGCTCATCCGGTTTGCCAGAATGTTGCTGAGCAAACACAGCACAGCGCAAAACAGCATGCCGCCGCCGTATAGGAAAATGCTTTGCCGATCGCCTGCAGGAACCTTCTCATCAAGAATGGTTTCCATCAGATCTGGAATCATCAGTTCTGTGTAGGCACCGAAGAGCTTTATGGCCATGGTTAGGATCATAAAACCCCAATAGGGCCGCAGGTATTTTTTTAATCGTCCCATCCTCTACCTCCAAAAACATTACTTCTATTAGTTTACAATTTTTTACAATCAAAAGTCAAGCAACGGGAGTTGAATTTTTGTGGAATTAAAGCATATTGCCTGCAGAGAAGGCCGCCTATCTTCTTTCCTAAAAGGGGAAATGAAGATGTCCACGGGACTGATGAACCGCCTGAAATGGGGCGATTCTATTCGTGTCAATGGCATCCCCCAGCATACGGATTACCAGGTACATCCCGGGGATGTGATTACGGTGATGCTGGATGAGTCCCCGGTGGAGTATCCTGCCCAGGACGGATCACTGACAATTCTCTATGAAGATGAGCACATTTTGGCAGTGGACAAACCTGCCGGGGTGCTGATCCATCCATCCCGTTCCAGAAATGATGGAACACTAGCCAATTTTGTGGCGGGGTATTATGAGAAGACGGGGCAGAAATCTGCGTTTCATCCCGTGACCCGCTTGGACCGTGATACCTATGGCGTGGTGCTTGTGGCAAAAAACTCCCACATTCATGCGCTACTTCAGAGTACGGAACTGAAAAAGACCTATCGTGCCTTGGTGTTTGGCGGTCCGCCAGAAGAATATGGAATGATCGATGCGCCCATCGATCGCCGACCGCTGCCCAGCTTGCTTCGCTTTGTGGGACCAAACGGAAAACCTTCCTTAACAGAATTTCAGGTACTGGAACGGATGAAAGGGTACACCCATCTTCAGCTACGTCCCATTACCGGCCGTACCCACCAGCTTCGGGTGCATTGCAGCTACATGGGATATCCCATTCTGGGTGATCCGCAGTATGGCAGTGCTGCATCTGGGGATATGTCCCGGGAAATGGCGCTGGAGCATCAACTGTTGCAAGCATACAGTTTGGAGTTTGTGCATCCTATTACCGGGGAAATACTGGTCATTACCACGCAAATGGATATTATGAAAGAGCCGATGGAGTAATCCACCGGCTCTGCTTTTTCCTTTGTTTAGAACAGCCGTTTGTCCAACTGTCTTGCTTTTATCGCAAAATACAAAACCATGCCCAATGTGAGCATAACCAGCGCTTCACCGATGGCGACATATAATGCATTGATCCAAAACCCACCGCCAATGTATACCATCAGTTCCCAGCCGACCAGAAAGGCATTGGTAATAGCGGGCATCATCAAACCCAATAAGGGTACTTTTTTGATGGTGAAATAACGCGTATGCCACATTCCGGTGGCTGCCAAAAAAGAGGCCAGTGTTCCAACCAGAAAA
>JAGCMI010000040.1 GCA_017646545.1 Oscillospiraceae bacterium
CAACGATCTGTACAACGAAATGACGGAAAGCGGCGTTATTTCCAAGACCGCCATGGTCTTCGGACAGATGAACGAACCCCCCGGAGCCCGTATGCGCGTGGGTCTGACCGGCCTTACCATGGCGGAATACTTCCGTGATGTGAAGCACCAAGATGTGCTGCTGTTCATCGACAACATCTTCCGCTTCACCCAGGCTGGTTCTGAGGTTTCCGCTCTGCTGGGCCGTATGCCCTCTGCGGTTGGCTATCAGCCCACACTGGCAACGGAAATGGGCGCCCTGCAGGAGCGCATTACCTCCACCAAGGACGGCTCCATCACTTCCGTCCAGGCAGTTTATGTGCCTGCGGACGACTTGACCGACCCGGCTCCCGCCACCACCTTCGCCCATCTGGATGCCACCACGGTTCTTGACCGCAGCATTGCATCTTTGGGCATCTACCCTGCCGTTGATCCGCTGGACTCCACCTCCCGTATCCTCTCCCCCCAGATCCTGGGTCAAGAGCATTACGAAACTGCCCGTGCCGTGCAGAGAATTCTGCAGCGCTACAAGGAGCTGCAGGATATCATCGCCATCATGGGTATGGACGAATTGAGCGAAGATGACAAGATCACCGTCAATCGTGCCCGTAAGGTGCAGCGATTCCTCAGCCAGCCCTTCTCCGTTGCGGAGCAGTTTACCGGCTACGAAGGCAAGTATGTGCCGCTGAAGGATACCATCCGCTCCTTTAAGGAGATTATCGAAGGCAAGCACGACCACATTCCGGAATCTTACTTCCTCTTCAAGGGCAGCATTGACGATGTGGTCAGCGCCTACAATGGAGCAAAGGAGGCGTAAGCATGGCCACCTTTCCCCTGAAGATCGTTTGTCCTGAAGGCATCAAATTCCAAGGCCAGATTCAGCAGCTGAATGTGCGCACCACCACCGGTGAGCTGGGTATTCTGGCAAAGCATATCAACTGCGTTGCTCCTTTGGGTATGGGACGCGCCACCATCATTGTTGATGGCGCTGCCCGTCATGCAGCCTGCATGGGCGGCATGGTCAGCGTGATGAACGGGCAGGTCACCATACTCCCCACCACATTTGAATGGGCAGATGAAATTGATGAGGCCCGTGCAGAGCGTTCCCACGATCGGGCACAGAATGTCCTGGCAAACAAAGAGGCCTCCAAAACCGAGCTGCTACTGGCAGAGGCCAGACTGAAGCGGGCATTGGTTCGCAGAAGTGTTGCTGCTCAAAAATAAGGTAAAAACACCCTTTCCACCGGTTGGAAGGGTGTTTTTTCTATCTAAAACAATGGGTGCAACCATTGGTTGCTAAATTTTCAAGCATAGTTGGTGGACTTTTCTCCCCCAAAATGCTATGATGAAGCAAAGCAAAGGAGGGTTGCGCATGAATTTGGGTGAAAATATTTACCGCCTGCGAACGGAGCGGAATATGTCCCAGGGGGATTTTGCAGACGCCATGGAAGTTTCCCGACAATCGGTGAGCAAGTGGGAGAACAATTCTGCTGTGCCGGAACTGGAGAAGCTGGTAAAAATGGCGGAGGTATTTGGCATCTCGTTGGATGAGCTGGTAAAAGGCACCCCTCCTGCCCTACCAGCTACAGAGCCGCCGGAGAAGGTCATATATGTGGAAGTGGAGAAATCAGCGACCTGCACAACGCCAAGATTTTCTAATCGCACTATTTTCGGAATCATTTTAATCGGTATCGGTTTGTTGGGGTTACTTTTGGGTCTGCTACTATCATCAGACTTGATGGCTCTTCTCCTGATAATTGTCCCAGTGCTATTAACAGGATTTGTACTTCTGTATCCCAAAACAGGCTTCACTGTCTTTAGTACAACCATCCTTTGCGTATTGGCCATGATACAGTTTTATCCTCTATTTGACAGTTTCCTGCTTCTGGTCCTGCTCGTTGCTGGCGTGGGCATTGGCGGAGGATATTTATTCTATCGGCATGTAGAAAGTCATGATAATGCTAAAGATGGATGAAACGATTATCCGTCTACAAAAGAACACAAAAATCCCCATGGCCAATGCCATGGGGATTTTTGATTATACTGCATTTAGTCTATTATGGGATGCCACACGCTTACGGAAGATCCAGATAAAGGCCGTAAGCTGGCACGCAAAGGTCAAGGCCCAAGACACGGGGTAAGACACAAACAGCACCTGAGGTGTGGGGTTGGCTGCAAACAAGGTGTAGATCCAGCCAATTCTAAGGCCGCACACGCCAAGGACGGAAATAATCATGGGTGTCATGGAACTACCCAAACCACGCAGAACACCGGTGGTCACATCCATCATACCCAGCAGGAAATACGGAAGACACACATACATCATCCGCTCTGCGCCAGCGGCGATGGCCTGAGCCGCATTGGGCGAATCCACGATGTAGATCCGCAGCAGCGGTTCGCGCAGCAGATAAATGCCGCCACCCACTGCCATGCCAACTGCTGTTACGCAACCAAGACAGATCCACAGCACTTTACGCACACGCTGATACTGCCCTGCACCCAGATTCTGGCCGGTGAAGTTCAGCGCGGTTTGGTGGAAGGCATTCATGGTGACATACACGAAACCCTCGATACTGCCGGCTGCGGTATTGCCTGCCATGAAAATCTCGCCAAAAGAATTGACCGAAGACTGAATCAGCACATTGGATATGGAAAACAAGGATCCTTGGATGCCTGCAGGCAGACCAAGGCGGACGATCTTCTTGATCTGTTCCCCGTAGATACGCAACTTCTTAATCTGCAGTCGAGCGGCATCTTTGCGACGCATCAAGGCAAGAACCACCAGTACAGCAGAGATGGCCTGAGAGGTAATCGTGGCCAAAGCAACGCCATCGACAGTCATTCCCAAGACCAGCACAAAGAACAGATTCAGCAAAACATTGCACACACCTGCGATGGTCAAATAGAGCAAAGGTCCCTTGGTATCGCCTGCGGCACGCAGCAGCGCAGCGCCAAAGTTATACACCATATTAAAGACCATGCCACCAAAGAAGATCTGCATATACAAAGTGGAATAAGGCAAGACACTCTCCGGTGTATCCATGAGGCGCAGCATGGGCTCTGCCAGCAGGATGCCCACCACTGTAAGAACCACACCGCCGATGACGGCAGTAGGAATGGCGGTATGGACGGTGCGATGAATGGTCTCCGGGTCACGGCAACCCATGGCATGTGCCATGGTAACACCTGCACCCACAGACAAACCAATGAACATATTGACGATCAGATTGGTGATGGCATTGGTGGCACCCACCGCGGAAAGATAGATTTCACCCTTGGTACCTACCACGACCAGGTCAGCCGCATGGAATAGAAGCTGTAGCAAACCGGTAAGAATGATCGGAATGGTATAGGATACGATACTGGGAAATAGCGGTCCGGTAAGCATATCCTGACGGAAGCGTTTCATAGCATCCCCTCTCTTTTATTTCAAAACATTACTGCAATTATACCTCCACCTAACAGAAAGTTCAAGTAGCAAATGGTGGTGGCAAGGGTTTCAATCCCACGAAAAGATATACTTCCTTGACAATTTATGATATGATGTATGTATGCTTACAGAAAAACAGGTCAACACCGGAGAAAGGTTGAAGCACAGTATGAACGATGCAAAAATTCAGGTAATTGCCAGAATGCACAGTGATTTTGCCACAAAATTCGGCATTCCCCGTCAAAGCGGTTTGGTGCAGGAACTGCGCTCCACCATTGTATTTGAACCGGAGTTTAGAAATGCTGATGCCCTCAGAGGTATGGAAGGATTTTCCCATCTTTGGCTGATCTGGCAGTTTTCCGAGGCGGTACGCAGCGGCTGGTCCCCCACGGTGCGACCTCCCCGTCTAGGCGGCAACACCAGAATGGGTGTGTTTGCCACCCGCTCCCCTTTCCGCCCCAACAATCTGGGGCTTTCCTGCGTCCGCTTTCTGGGGTTGGAGGAAACCAAAGAATTTGGCACGGTGATCCATGTGGGCGGTGCAGACCTGATGGACGGAACTCCCATTTTCGACATCAAGCCTTATATCCCCTATGCCGACTGCCAGCCGGAGGCGCTGGACGGATTTACCGGCGGTACGGGGGGCAATCTTTTGGAGGTGGACTTCCCTGCTGCGCTGCTGGAAAAACTCCCGGCAGACAAGCGTGAGGCTGCCATTGGCGTTTTGGCCCACGATCCCCGTCCCAGCTATCAGAAGGATGCAAAGCGGGTTTACGGTGTCACCTTTGCCGGCTTTGATATTCGCTTTACGGTGGATGGTAACCTGCTGCGTGTGCAGGAAGTCATTGATTAAAATATGAGCCTGCCAATTGGCAGGCTCTTTTCTTATGCTTTGGGGAATTCTTCCACATCCAGATCATAGAAGGGATACACTCGCTGCCAGGTGCCGTTTTCCTTTCGGTAACTGGCACGGTGGGAAGAAAGCAGGCGGACAATGTCATACACATTAATCCAGATCTCGGAATTACATTCTTTCTGGCTTTCATCAAAAATCAGCTGCAGGCCAAAATGCAGGTGGACCGTTTCGATGTTATTGACATTTTCTTTATCGGAATAGCCGGTGCAGCCCATGAAGCCAATGAGATCCCCGGCCTGCACCATCTGCCCCACTTCCAACCCCGGAGCAAAGGGTGCATCTTTTTGCAAATGGGCATAGTAATAATAGCGCTTACTGTCAAAGGAGCGGACACCCACCCGCCAGCCGCCATAGCGATTCCAGCCCATGGCCTCCACCACGCCCCCTTCCACCGCCACAATGGGTGTTCCAAGACCGCCCATCAAATCATTTCCCAAATGCTTCCGCTGGAAACCGAAGCTGCGGCTTACCCCAAAGTCGGAGCAATGACTGTAGCCATAGCCAGCCGCAACGGGAGAAAAGGCTTTCAGACCATAACTAGGAGTTAATTGTCCATCCTTTTCGATGGCAAAATTGCCAAGCAGTCCACCCAAGGCGGCAGAATAGGCTTCGTGATAGTAGGTATAATACTTGTAATTCTCCCCCAACAGGTCTTGGGGGTGTTTTCCGTTTTTCAGTTCGCTTGTCGCCTTTTTCACGGAAGCAAGACCGCATTTGCCACCGGTACGGCAGGCCGCAAGGGAAAGAATATCAATCCAACTGATGTGCATTTCCTTATCAAAGGATGCAATATCCTGCTCCATGGCATATTGCAGCGACTCATAGGGTATATCAAAATCCACCCAACGGATCGGCGCCGCGTAAGCCGGAATCGTTAGGGATATTATGAGTAAAACACAAAGAAAAATCCGCCACTTCAAACCCATCACCTCATAAAGCTAGGGTGTGAAGCAGCGGAAAAATCATGTGTGGCAAATATTGCTCAAAATGAAAAATGCTGCTGAATCATGGCAGCAACCACATCCGGTTCCAAATCAGTATTATCGATTCTGAGGTAATTTTCAAAGGGGATCTCCCCCGGGAGGCTGACGCACCGATAGTTACGGTCATCACGGAGCAGTCGGGCACGGGACTCCTCCAAATTTCGCTTGGATGCCTTATGGCGCAGGCGATTTTCCGTTTCGTTGCGCTGGAGACGGATTTGTTGGGATGCTACCAGCTCCACATAGTAAATTTCCGCGCCTTGCTCCTTGAAAATATCTGCCACATGGGCAATGTAATCCCAATCTGACTGCATATCAAAGGCCCACAGATAGGTGAAAATCATACCCTTATTGTCGCTTTTGGCAAACTCCCGAAAGATCACTTCCCGCAGTTGTAGGGTAACATTAGCATTATAGGCACCGAAAATCTCAATTACCGGTTCGATGGTCATATGATTGTGGAACAAGCGCAGACCAGTCAGCTTCATGAGTTCCTGACCAACGGTCATTTTGCCCACCGCGGCATCTCCAATCAAAAACACCAGTTTCATGAATTTATTCCTCTCTTTTTGGTTTGCAGTACCACTTGGGCACCACATTTTTCATGTTGTCATACCATTCCAAAACCTGGGCGGCTTGTGCGCACATGATCTTTATCTCTCCATCGCCAAAGGGAATGGCCCAAGGCAACGAGCTAAGGGTGTTGGAACAAATATACAGCGCTAAAAGCTTCCAAAATGCAATGGGCACCTCTGCGTCGAAATAACCGTCCACCACGCCGCTGGCAAAAGCCGGGGCTACTTGGGCGCTCCAGACAATGCGGTTGAATTCCTCCCACGGGTCACCGAAATCATCCTTATCGAAATCGATGATTACGAGTGTCCCCTTCCGGTCCAGCATCATATTGCCGATGTGATAATCTCCATGTTGATAAGTTTGCGGACGCCCACGCAAAAGATGGCGGTTGATTGCCAAATACTCCAGAAATGCCTCACCGCCCTCGTATTTTAGCGGGCAGGATTTGTACATTGCTATCTTACGGTCGATTTTAGCTTGAAAGCGAGGTTCCCAGGCGGGGGTGCCTTCCGGCGTAGCGATGGTGTGAATTTTCTTTAAAATTCGTCCGGCATCCAAACCAAAAGCATACTGCTTCTGCTCTGAATAAATAGGAATCAGCGTTTGTGCATCATCACCGTCAATCCAGCTTTGTATTGTATATGTGCCCTCGTCACAACGCCCAATTTCAAGGGGCAAAACCATAGGAATTCCAAGTTCGGCTACACGTTGCATCCGCTGAAATTCACCCATTTTTCGGTCCAGGCAATCCGCAGCAGAAATTCGAAGCAAATATTTCATTCCGTCTGCCGTGACCGCACAATACTTTTGATCTGACGACCAGCCCTTTAGAATCGGTGTGCGGGAGATAATGGTTTCGAATATCATTTTGCTTCTCCCCTGTCATCTGATATAATAGCATACCAACTCATATCGCAGATGCCCTGGTTGTTCATGCCGGCTTGGCGCTGGATTCCCTCGAAGCTCATACCGCATTTGGCCATGACTTTACCGGAGTTGGGGTTACGAGGATCATGGCAGGCTTCCACACGATTCGTCCCTACCTCATCAAAGAAAAAGCGGATAACCGCATTCAGTGCTTCGGACACAATGCCTTGATGCCACCAAGTTTTACCAATGCAGTAGCCGATCTCCACCTTCCCTATCCGATCATCCACACGCACAGCCGCAATGGAGCCGATGGGTTGACCAAATGCTTGAGGAACAATGGCCCACTGGTAATAATTTTCTTCACCATAATGGCTAATCCAATCATTGAGCACCATGGAGGATATTTCTACGCCAGCATGGGTGGGCCAGGATAAATATTTGGTTACTTCCGGGTCGGAAGCCCAGTTGCGGTACATGGCTTCCGCATCCGTTAATTCAAACTGACGCAAAACAAGGCGGGATGTTTCGATCGTTTTTGTTCCAAGATGATTCATAGCCTATCCTCCGAATAAAAAATGGCGCAAAGCCATCTGTTTCCAGCTTTTCTGTCTTCGCATAATTCCCCTTTTTTCGCCGCAAGCTAGCGCTGAGGTGATCATAATGGCAAAGCAAGGCATGGCCCGCCCGGATTGGACAAAGCTGCACCCCAAAAATGAGCAGTCCCCCGTTCCTCAAATCCAAGGTAAGGCCAAAAGCGGCAAGAAAAAAGCAAATCCCATTATTGCCGGCACCATGGGTGCGGAGCAAAAGGTCTACCACGAAAAACCCATCCCCAAGGTCTATTCTACCATTGATACGGACCTGGCCAGGGACAATCTGGAAAATGATATTCCATTGGCAGACCTGGAAGATTTGAAATAACGCATCTATAAAAGTCATTCCGAGCCATTGGGGCTCGGAATGATGATTTTTTAGTGATACATCGCCATATAGGGACCGTGGGCCTCCAGCAGTTCATCCACCATCTTTGCCATATCATCAATGGAAAGGATCGCAGCGCAGCGAGGCTCCAGCATCACCGCCCGGAGGATATCCTCCTTCTTACGGGTACGGGCAGCTTCGATGGTCAGAAGCTGGGTATTGATATTGGTCATATTCATGGCTGCCAGCACCGGAGGCAAAGAACCCACATAAGTGGGATGGATGCCCATGCCATCCACCAGGCAAGGCACTTCCACGCAGGCATGCTCCGGGAAATCCTCAATGAGTTTGCCGGTGTTGAGCACATTACCGCCAATGGAATAAGGCTTGCCGGTGACCACCGCCTCCATGATGTAGGAAGCGTATTCTCTGGTACGGGTATGGCTCAGATTGGGGTCGGACAGCAGCTTCTCTCCCATTTCCTTCCAGCCCTTGATCTGGTTGATACAACGGCGGGGGTATTCATCCAGGGGGATGTTAAAGCGGTCGATCAGTTCCGGGTAATTCGGCTTAATGTAGAAGGGATTATACTCGGCATTATGCTCGCTGGATTCGGTGCAATAATAACCCAGTTTGTCGATATAATCGTAACGAACCATATCCCAATGCTTTTCGGAGGCATTCTTCTGCGCTGCACGGCGGCGAATCTCGGGATAGAGGTCATTGCCGTCCTTGTCCTGAATCTGCAGCAGCCAACCCATATGATTGATGCCGGCAATCAGCTCACGGCGACCCTCCAGCTTGTCTTCCATGCCCAGGGGCTTCAGAAGATACTCAGAGCAGACCTGCACACTATGGCAAAGACCCACCATTTTTACATTCGTATAGCGGGAAATATAACCGGTGAGCATGGCCATGGGATTGGTATAGTTCAGCAGCAGCGCATTGGGGCAGACTTCTTCCATCTCGTGGGCAAAGTCCTCCATGACGGGGATGGTGCGCAGGGCGCGCATGATGCCGCCAATACCCAAAGTATCGGCAATGGTCTGCTGGATGCCGTATTTCTTGGGAATCTCAAAGTCAATGACCGTACAAGGCTCATAGCCGCCCACCTGAATGGCATTGACCACAAAATCAGCGCCACGCAGGGCTTCCTTACGGTTTTCCACGCCCAAGTAGTCCCGGATCACCGCGCGATCTTCATTGATGTTACGATTGATGGTAGCAAGGATATGGTGGCTTTCCTGCAAGCGGACGGCATCAATGTCGTAAAGCGCAATCTCACACTGGCGCAGCGCCTCGGTGCACATCACATCACCCAAAACATTACGGGCAAACACAGTACTGCCAGCACCTATAAAGGCAATTTTTAGCATGACAGTTTCCCCTTTCATCCTTCAAATATGTAATAAGGTACTTTAAAAAATCCCTGGTACAGGGATACTGGGATGGTATCGCCCACCTTCAGTTGGTAAAAATCTGATTGGGACACAAAGAGATTCACTTCCCGTCCCTGGTGGGCAAGAATCAGTTTATACTCCACGGCAGAGTCTGTACTATCTATATCCTTTTCCAGGATCTGCATTTGGCAGATCTCCGGTTCGGAGGTATCCAGCGCATAGTTAAGACTTACTGTTGTGAACCATGTAAAGAAAAAACAGCATAATAGTACACAGCAACAACAGATGATCTTTACTATCAATTTCCTAGGCCAGCCAAAAAAGAGGCTTTTTTCTCCCAAAAACCAGATTACCACCGCAACCGCCAAGGCAGCCCCCAAATGGATAGGCCAAAAGTGAATCTTACCATCCAAACTTACGCAAGTCTGCGCTATGCATAGCAGTTTTATAAAAAAAGCACAGGTAATCACTAAGACATGCCCTTCCTCCATTTTCCCTCGCAGCATATTGACCACGCTATCAAGGGTTCCGGTGAAAACCAATATAGTAAGGCTTAGCGACAAAAGCCGCTGGGATGGAAAGAGGAATTTTTGCCAAAGAGTTGCGGCCATTAGGGTCAGAATAATCCTTCCTACCAACCCAGGCCGGATCTTGGGGTTCCATGCAGCAAGGAGCACCACAGAACTAAAGATGATTTTCCAACACAGTTGGTAGGCCAAGGAGTCACGTATAGCCTGCAAATAAGGATGCCAGAAAAACAGGATCACGCCGAACAATGCAGCGAGCCCTAACAGCAGCAGTGCGATAAAACCCACAATCGCAAATGTCTTACGCATGGACACCCCCCTCTCAGGTGCGTCGGTACACACACATTTCGTAGGCAATGCCGTTCTCTTCGCCGGACTGGAGAATTTCTTCCAGTTCCCAGGCAGAATCTTCATTTAAATTAGGGAAATAGGTATCGCTGTCGATGGTACAGTGGACTTTGGTAATATAGGCGGTATCACAGTATTGCAGCATCTGGCGGTAGACACTGCCGCCGCCGATGACAAATGCCCGCTCTGCCGTTTGGGCCAGGGCTACCGCTTCCTCAGGACTATGCACTACTGTGAAGCCGGGGATGTCAATCTGCTGGGTGGTGAGTGCAAGATTCACTCTACCCGGCAGCGGTTTCTGGCCGGGAAAGTCAGCAATGGTGCGGCGGCCAGCGATGACCATGGCACCTTTGGTGGTTTCCCGGAAAAATTTACGGTCCGCGCTGAGGGCAACGGGCTGGGTGCCGTCCCGGCCAATGCCCCAATCGTCATAGACTGCTACGATCAGTTCCATAAAACACCTCAAATTGCCATGGGGATCTCAAAATTGAACTCGTGAAATTTGTAATCTTCCATCTTGAAAGAATCCTTGGTAAATGCATAGAAATCATCGATGGATGTATCCATCTTGAAGGTGGGCGCGTCAAAGCCCTCCTTTTCCAGCATGGCCTTCACCGCAGGAATATGACGGTCATAAATGTGGCAGTCGGCAATCACATGGACAAATTCGCCCACTTCCAGGCCGGACACCTGCGCCATCATATGGGTCAAGGCAGCATACTGCACCACATTCCAGTTATTGGCGGTGAGCATATCCTGGGAGCGCTGGTTCAAGATAGCATTGAGCTTATTGCCGGTGACATTGAAGGTCATGGAATAAGCGCAGGGATAAAGGTTCATCTCATGCAGATCCTGGAAATTATAGATATTGGTGAGAATACGGCGGGAAGTAGGATTATGCTTCAGGTCGTACAGCACACGATCCACCTGATCCATCTCCTGCGCGCCCTTGCTGAACTGATATTTCACACCCAGCTGATAACCGTAGGCCTTGCCGATAGTACCATCCTCCCCTGCCCATTCATCCCAGACATGGCTGCCCAGATCGCAGATGCGGTTGGACTTCTTCTGCCAGATCCACAAAAGTTCATCGATGGCAGATTTCCAGTAAGTACGGCGCAAGGTCATGATGGGAAACTCCTCCGCCAGATTATAGCGGTTGACCACGCCAAAGGTTTTTATGGTATGGGCAGGTGTGCCGTCCGCCCATTTGGGGCGAACCTCCAAACCCTCATCAGAATAACCTTCCTCTAAAATCTTAATACATGTCTGCTTATACAGTTCGTCCGCTCTGCTCATGGCAATTCCTCCCTCATTTCTCGAATAGACCCGGTAATTGCCGGGGTAATGTATGAAAGTCCAATAAATCTTCTTCCGTGATTCCCTCGCCACCCATTTGCTGCAGCTGCCAAAAGGCAGGGCTGTCATCCGCAAAAAGATAGACGCTGCTCCAGCCATGACGGAGGTTCTTAACCGTTCCACTCCAAGTGCCGCCCGTTTGCAGGGCGCTCTGGGCCACAAAGGTTCGCTCCGTCAGCGCATGGATCAAGCGATTACGGCTGATGGCACGCTGGGATGTAAAGGGCAAATCAAAGCCGTCCTCGCTGATATAGAGCACATCCTCGCGCAAGGGCTTATCCGTCAGGCTGTCTGCCACAATGCAAATGACCTTGCCGCCTGCCCGAAGGCAAGCATTTTGGGCAGCTTGGTCAGCACCCCGGGCATTGCCGGACACCAGCACATAACCCTGCCGGGCGGCCTGATAACCCACCTGCTGGGCGAAGGAGCGATTACGTTCACCCAGATCACGGCTGCCAACCAGGGCAACCATTGGTTGCATCAGCAAGGAAAGATCCCCTTTGCACCAGATGCAACCGGGAGTTTCCTCTCCCAAGCGGTGTTTTAGGCCAGCAGGATAGGCATTTGACGCCCATGTCAGCGGTATGCACCCCTCTTTTTCCGCCTTTTTGCAGTAAAGATGAAGCAATTGCTCCTGCTGCAGCAGTTGCAGAATATGCGCTGCCATTTCCCGGCCATAGCCCAATGCGATCAGGTCTTCTGCTTCCATCGGACGGTCTACAGTAACTCTCTCTGCCCTTTTGACCCGTCCGGACAAAATCCGCAGCTGGGCAGTGGTCAGCACTTTTCGATCCGGATTCCCCAGGGAGCTGGTCAGCAGCAGGAACCCTGCCTCTGCCCCGGTCAACGGAATCTCCTCTTGGGGGCAGCAGGGGCTTTGACTTCTTCCTCTTTCAAGCTGCCGTCCTCGGAGAGAACCATGGGACGGATCTGGTAATTGGAGAATTTGGCGATCTCATCCAGCTTGGCTTTTTCGGGGAAATTGCCAATGATGCTCCATGCCACACCCTTGCGCTTGGCGCGGCCTGTACGGCCGATGCGGTGGACATAGTATTCGTTTTCTTCCGGGACATCGTAATTGATGACGCAATCCACATCATCCACATCGATGCCACGGGAGGCCACATCGGTGGCCACCAGAATGGCCAGTTTGCCCTGGCGGTAACGCAGCATGGTCTTTTCACGCAAGCTCTGCTTGATATCACCGTGCAGGCAGTCGCAGTCAAGGCCCGCCCGCTGCAGATCATCAGAAAGCCGCTGGCACATATGCTTGGTATTGCAGAAGATCATCACCCGTTCATATCCCTGGCTCTTAATGAGGCGCAGGGTGGTTTCCGCCTTCTGCAAGGGGGTGACGGTCAGGCTATACTGGGTGATATCGGGGCGATCCTGCTGTTTGGGTTCGACGGTGATCTCCACCTCGTCCCGCTGATACATCCAGGAAACGGTCATGACTTCCTGGGAAATGGTAGCAGAAAACAGGCCTAAGTTCTTACGATTCTTGATCTTGTCAATGATCTTTGTGACATCATTAAAGAAACCCATATCCAGCATACGGTCCGCTTCGTCCAAAACAACCGTCTGAATCTTATCCAGCCGGATGGTCTTGCGGTTATAGTGATCCATCAGTCTGCCGGGAGTCGCCACCACGATCTGGGGCTTCTTCTCCAGCTGCTTGATCTGGCCGCCGATACCGGCACCGCCGTAGAGCACCGC
>JAGCMI010000041.1 GCA_017646545.1 Oscillospiraceae bacterium
AGGCACCGCAGGCCTTGGTCAGCTTGAAGCCGTTGTGACGGACCCGGCCGGTGTGATCCAGGTGAGGACCGGCACACAGATCGGTAAAGTCACCCTGGGTGTAGAAGGAAATGACGGCATCCTCAGGCAGATCGTTGATCAGCTCCACCTTGTAAGGCTCATTCAGAGACTCCATGTAGGCAATGGACTCTGCCCGGGGCTTTTCGCTGCGTTCCAGACGGATGCGCTCCTTGATGATCTTCTTCATCTCGCCTTCAATCTGGGACAGATGGTCGGGGGTGAAGGAGAAGGGGGCGTCAAAGTCGTAGTACCAGCCCTCGTCAATGGCGGGGCCGATGGCCAGCTGCACCTCGGGCCACAGACGCTTGACGGCCTGAGCCATCACATGGGAGCTGGTGTGCCAGAAGGTTTTGCGGTACTCGGGATTTTCAAAGGTGTACAGATTTTCGTTTTCCATAGTGTTTTCCTCCTTTTTGATTTGGGAGAAGGTATAAAAAATACCCACCCCCTGAACAATCAGGGGTGGGATACAAAGTATTCCACGGTTCCACCCTGGTTGCAGTTTACATAAAACTGCCACTCATTGACGCTTTAACGGGCGCACCCGGTATGGCATTTCCGCGCATACAGCTCAGAAGTGGTATCGTCCTCGGCAGGGGTACAGATGCCTTGCACCATATGGCATCCTCTCTGGGTATCTTTCCGTGGCCGCGTGTCTTCATCACAGCTTTTTACACAAGAAATTTAGCACATTTTTATGCAAATGTCAACCCCACCATTGAAAACAGAAGTTTTTGATGCTATAATGCTCCCAAAGAAAGGCGGAGAAAGATTATGATCAATGTATGCGATATCAATGTGATGAAACCGCTGCTTGCCGAGCATGGCTTTCATTTTTCCAAGGCCAAGGGTCAGAATTTTTTGACCCAGAAATGGGTGCCCGAATCCATCGCCCAGGATGCCGGTGTGGACAAGACCGCAGGCGTTCTGGAGATCGGCCCCGGCATTGGCCCCTTGACCCAGCAGTTGTGCCTGCGGGCAGGGAAGGTCTGCGCGGTGGAACTGGACAAGCGTCTGGCGCCTATTTTGGAAAAGACCGTGGGTGAATTTGACAATCTGGAGATCATCTGGGACGATGTGCTCAATCAGGATGTCCCTGGGCTGATCCGGGAGAAATTTGCCGGTCTGCGCCCCATGGCCTGCGCCAACTTACCTTATTATATTACTTCTCCCATCCTCACCGCTCTGCTGGAGGCAGATTGCTTCGATTCTGTCACCGTCATGGTACAAAAAGAGGTGGCGGTGCGTATTGCCGCCAAACCCGGCAGCGAGGATTACAGCGCCTTTACCGTTTTCTGCCAGTATTATGCTGAGCCGAAGCTGCTGTTCGATGTGCCGGCGCATTGTTTCCTGCCCCAGCCCAAGGTGACCTCTGCGGTGATTCAGCTCAATGTCCGCAAGGAACGCAACTGGGATATTGCGGATGAAAAGATCTTCTTCCGTCTGGTCCGCGCCAGCTTTGCCCAGCGCCGCAAAAAGCTGAGTAACGGTCTTGCCTCCGGATTCCCGGAGTTGGGCAAAACCGGTGCTGCTGAAGTCATCGAGGCAGCAGGCTTTGATGCCAATGTCCGTGGCGAAACCTTGTCCATCCCCGAATTTGCCCGTATTGCCAATGAGATCGCAAGGAGAAAGAACAATGATTGAATTTCTGCTCATTGACCTGGACGATACCATTCTGGATTTCCACAAGGCCGAACAAATCGGCCTGCAAAACACCCTGCGCCATTACGGCGCAGAGCCTACTGCGGAAACCGTCGCCCTGTATTTAGAGATCAACCGTGACCATTGGCGCCGTCTGGAGCAGGGTCTCATCACCCGTAAGCAGGTCAACGAAGGCCGCTTTAAGGTGCTCTTTCACCAGCTAGGCATGGAAGTCGATGGCGCATCTTGTGCCGCTTACTACCTGTCCCAGTTGGCGCTGACCCATGACTACCTTCCCGGTGCGGAAGAAGCGGTGAAGCAGCTGTCGAAGAAGTACCGGCTGTATGTGGCCAGCAACGGCAATTCCTCCGTGCAAACACCCCGTATGGCCAATTCCGGTCTGAATGACTACATTGAAAAAGCATTTGTGTCCGAAGCGCTGGGAGAAAATAAGCCCTCCAAGGCCTATTTTGACCTCTGCTTTGCTCAAATTCCCGGATTTGACCCTGAAAAAACCATGATGGTGGGTGATAGTCTTACCTCCGATATCCAAGGCGGCATCAATGCCGGTATCCGCACCTGCTGGGTCAATCCCACCGGCAAGGAAAATACCACATCCATCCGACCCGACTATGAGATCGCCTCTTTGTCAGACTTGGCAGAGATTCTGGAGAAGCTATGAAAAAGATCATCGACTTGTCAAACTATCCCCGTCGCAGCCACTTTGAATATTTTGGCGCCATGGCCTTTCCCTATGTGGGCTTGACCGCCAATGTGGATGTGACCAATCTGATCCGCTTTGCAAAAGAGCATGACGGCTCCAGCTTCCATGCGGTGCTTTGGACAGCAGCCAAGGCAGTAAACTGTATTCCCGAACTGCGCCAGCGGATCGTGGATGGGCAAATCGTGGAATTTGACCATTGCAATGCCGGCTTCACCGTGGCCCGGGAGGACCACACCTTCTGCAACTGCGATGTGGAGACCCGGATGAGCCTGGAAGAATTTTTGGTGGATGCCAGACGGCGCCAGGAAGAGGCGAAAAAGCACGAAGGATTCGTCAATTCCGACGAGGATGAGATCGGTCAAATCTTTACCTCCTGCATGCCTTGGGTGGAATTTACCCAAGTGGTGCAGCCGGTGCCCAGTCCCGGTGATTGCAATCCCCGCATCATTTTCGGCAAATACATCCGGGAAGGGGAGCGCACCAAAATGCCGCTGCACATCCAGTGCAACCATGCCTTGGTGGACGGCTGGCATATCGCCGAATTCTTCCGCATCTTCCAGCAAATCAACGACGAACTGTGAAATAATAAGGGCAGCGGTTTGATCCGCTGCCCTTGCTTTATATATTATATAATGTTAGAAGATGGGCACCACAGCGCCGTCATAAGTGCTGTTGATGAAGTCCTTCACAGCCTGGCTGGTCAGCGCCTTCACCAGTGCCTGGATCTTCTCGGAATTTTCGTTGCCTTCCTTCACCACCAGAATATTGGCGTAGGTCTGAGCCGCGACGGAGGCGGCATCCTCAGTGGCGATGGCATCCTTGCCTGCGTTCAGACCGGCAGAGAGTGCATAGTTGCCGTTGATCACAGCCAGCGCCACGCTGTCACGGACATTGGCGATCTGGGCGGCTTCCATCTCCACGATTTCCAGATTCAGTTTATTTTCTGCAATATCCAGTACAGTGGCTTCCACACCCACACCGTCTTTCAGCTTGATGATGCCCTGCGCCTCCAGCAGCAGCAGCGCGCGGGCGCGGTTAGAGCCGTCATTGGGGATGGCGATCTTGTCGCCGCTTGCCAGATCAGCGATGGCGTCCTTGCTGCCGGGGTAAATGCCGAAGGGTTCGTAGTGAATCGCTGCAACGGAAACCAGATGGGTACCCTGCTCGGCATTGAAAGTGGTCAGATAAGGCTGATGCTGGAAATAGTTGGCATCCACTTCGCCGTCTTCGGTGGCGGTGTTGGGCACAACATAGTCGTTAAAGGTCTTGATCACCAAGGTGTATCCTTCCTTAGCCAGTTCCTGCTTGGCGATTTCCAGAATCTCAGCATGGGGGGTGGGGGAGGCGGCGATGGTGATGGTGTTTTCGTCGGTGTTGTTGCCGCAGCCGGCAAAGAGGCTCAGAGCCAGAACCAGAGTCAGAATAATGGCAGTAATCTTTTTCATAAAAGTAATCTCCTTTGTTAATTTCTATTTTTCAGTCGCTTGTCGCAAGCGGTAGAGAGTTTAGTGCCAATGCTTTGAAAAATTTGCACCAGCAGCACAAGACCAATGACTGCTGCCCACATGACGATGGGGCGGAAATTATACAGACCGTAGTCCACAGCCAGTTTGCCAAGACCACCGCCGCCGATGATACCGGCCATGGCGCCATAACCCAAAATAGTTGTAAGGGTGATGGTACCACCGGAAATCAGACTGGGCAGTGCTTCCGGCAGCAGCACCTTGGTGATGATCTGCCAAGTGGAAGCACCCATGGATTGGGAGGCTTCAATCACGCCATGTCCCACTTCCCGGAGGGAACTTTCCACCATTCTGGCCACCAACGGAAATGCAGCGATCACCATGGGCGGGATGGTGGCGATGGTGCCAATCTTGGTGCCTACAAGGATCTTGGACAAGGGGAATACGATGATCATGAGAATGAGAAAGGGAACACTTCGCAGCAGATTGATAAGCACATTGATGGCCTTCATCAGCCAGCCGGGGAGCGGGCGGATGCCATCTTTCTCACCGGTGACAAGGATCACACCCAAAGGAAGGCCGATGACATAGGCAAACAGCACCTGCAGCGCCAGAGAATATAAGGTTTCCCACACGGCAAACAGATATCCGTTTTGCAGGATTTGTAATTGCTGCGCCACCTTCGTAGGATCAGAAAACAGATCAAACATGGCCTCTTACCTCCTCTGCGGTCACGCCTTGATAGGAATTTAAGAATTCCAAAGCGGTTTGTTTTTGCTGGGGTTCGGCAGGCAGGCTGATGAGCATGGTGCCGAATATCTTGCCGTCCACATTCCGGGTGTCCGCACCCAGAATGCTGACGAGAATTTGCTTTTTCGCGGCCAGAGATGCGATGACCGGCTCCTCCACCATGCTGCCATTGAAGGCAAGTCGCGCCACCGGACCGTCCCAGTGGGAAACGGGCAGGGCTTTCACCGGGGAAACCAGACGCCGGCCGGCGTTGGTGCGGGGGTTGGAGAATACCTGTTCCACAGCGCCCACTTCGGCTACTTCGCCATGATCCAAAATGGCAACTCTGTGACAGATCTGTTCAATGACGGACATCTGATGGGTGATGATGATCACGGTGATGCCCCGTTCTTTATTGATCTTCTGCAATAGAGCCAGAATACTCTCCGTGGTCTGGGGATCCAGCGCAGAAGTGGCTTCGTCACACAGCAGCACCTGCGGATCGGATGCCAATGCTCTTGCAATGGCGATGCGCTGCTTTTGTCCACCGGAGAGTTGCACGGGATAGGCATTTGCCTTGTCCGGTAGACCCACCATTTCCAGTAGTTCCATGGCCTTGGCCTTCGCCGCCTTGCGGCCGACACCGGTCAGTTCCAAGGGGAAGCAAATATTATCCAATGCGGTTCGCTGCTCCAGTAGATTAAAACTCTGGAAGATCATGGAAATATTTCTTCTCTGCTGCCGCAGCTTTTTTGGGGAGAGGGTCATTAAGTTCTGCCCCTCAAATAAGATCTGCCCCGATTCCGGCCGCTCCAGCAGATTGATGCACCGCACCAAGGTGCTCTTGCCTGCACCGGAAAGACCGATGATGCCGAAAATCTCACCTTTTTCAATTTTTAACGATACATCCTGTAGCGCAGATACCTGCTGCTGCCCGGAGCCGAAGGTTTTGGATAAATGGGCAATTTCAATCAGCGCCATATTCATCCCTCCTTGTGATAGAAATAAAAGAAAGCCGTCCTCATGCGAACGCACAAGGACGGCTAAAAATAACCGTGTTACCACCTTGATTTACAATTACCTCACGATAATTGCCTTACGGAGTACCAACATACCCCTGCGCTTTAACGGGCGCACCCGTCGCAGACTACCTATCGCCTGCGCGGCTCCGAGACCATGTTCGGCAACCCTATCCGTACCCCCTCACACCAACCGGGGCTCGCTGAACGGCATCCTGAAGCTTACTCTTCTCTTCACTGCCTTTGTATTCAAGAATTGACCCAATAGTAGCAGATAATCCGCCACTTGTCAACATTTATTTTTCTGTGGCGGACAAAAGTTAAGAAATACCGGTAATGGCCATGGTTTCCACAACTTCCTGACCTCTCTGCGTCAGGGCAGCAGAGCCGTGAACGGGCCAAGTGCGGTACAAATCGGCTGGGTAGTTGCCCACGGGAGCGCCATAATCCAATGCAATCAGTCCCTTTCTCTCCAGGTGCATCAAAATGGCGCTGTATTCCTCCAATGTATAGCCCGTTCCCTCAGGATAGAAGGGGGTCATGTCGTCTGCCTTTCGTGCCACCGGAAGAAAGGCATAAACCGCCAGTTCCTGCAAAAAGTCAATTTCACCCTGGGTCAGTTCCAACGTTTTGGCGCAGCCGCCGCAGCCGCCGCTGCAATTTTTACAATCCATAGCCATCATCCTTTCCTTATTGATATTATACCCGAAACCACCTATGGGTGCAACTGGAAAAAACATCCCACTGGCGCTTATGAGGCTGATATGAAGTAAATCCTTGACGAGAGGACAAATGTATGCTATACTACTACAAATAAAACCCGGCTACAGCCGCGCCCGTATCGGACGCCCCTGTATCATACAAAATGTCCGCATTGTGCATAGGCTGTGCTGCAAGGCAGAGAGCTTATGCGCGCTTTTTTGTTTATAAGCAGATGGAATGCGCAAAGAAAGGAGGCCGATCTTATGAAAAAAGCAATTTCAATAATCTTATTCGTGCTAATGTTGCTGCCGCTGCTCTTCGGTTGTACACCGGCAGAGCCTACAGTTACGCAGCCAACAGATCCTACGGAGGTAACTGTGCCCGCCATTTCCACAGATCCGACCCAGCCAACCAAGCCTGCGCCCACGGAGCCTACCCCTACGGAACCGACAGAATTGGTCACAGTCCATTGCATACGGGAAGCGTTGGTTTGGCAAAAAAATAACGATCAAACCCAGCACAACATCTTCACCTATGACGAATATGGTAACCTTCTCGAACGCAAAAGTAAAACGAATGGTTCTTACAAAACAGAGGAAACCTACCAGTATGATGCTGATGGCAATCTGGTCTATGGACCACTCATTGTTGGCAGATCTTATACGCCGGTTACTTACACCTATGATGAATTGGGACGTCTTATTTCGGAAAGCTACAAGGACTATAAACAAATTAAATATATCTATTCCTATGATGATGTCGGTAATCTAATCTACGAAGAACATTGGTTTAGTGGTGAACTCTCTCGGAAAATCACCAGAGAATATAATGCCGCAGGACTAATCGTATACGAGGAATGGGATTATGTCTCTGAAGATAAATTCGATTATTTTATCTACTGGGTTTACGATGACCGGGGCAATATTCTGACCGAAACCACCTACTATGATGATACATGTCGCATTGAAGAAACCTATACTTATGACGAAAATGGCCAAATAAAAACCGCCACAAGTATCTTGGATGGCTATGTCCAATACGAGTACACCTATTACTACGATGAGGAAGGGAATCTGATTCGCCAGGGATCTTATGTCAAAAGTGCCATCGCCCTCCCTGGAGATCATGCGCTTTACTATGTGGAGACGGTTTACGAATACGATGCGTTGGGAAACAGAATAACAGAGAAAACGACTTATGAAGATGGTGCTGTTGCATCCACCATTCGATGGACATACGATGCCCAGGGCAATATGCTCTCCAGCGATGATGGTACCATCCTGGATAGGTGGACTTATGACCAGTGGGGAAATGTGCTGAGCCGGTCCCATTATTTCATGGATGAATTGTCATGGGAGATTACCTATAGCTATACGTCCTTCCAGGTGTCCTCGGAGGGGGCAGAACAGATCCGACAGCAGCAGGCTGAGTATTACCGCGGCCCCGGTTGCCTGGAGTGATCGCAATCAAAGCGCCCGGAAGATATCCGGGTGCTTTTTTGCAAAAATCTTACCAAAAAGCAGGAAAAATGCGAAAAAAGACCTTGACTTTTGCTTTTTCCTGTGCTAGAATATGCAAGCCGCATTGAAGGGGCTTAAGTTGGTGCGCAAAAAAGCACCCGCCTCAAGAGCGAGACTACACAACATAAAGTAGGTGAAACAAGAAAATGAAGGCTATTATCGTTACTGGTGGCAAGCAGTACACCGTCTCCGAGGGTGATGTTCTCTACATCGAGAAGCTGAACGCTGAGGAAGAGGCCACCGTCAAGTTCGAGCAGGTTCTGGCAGTGCTGGACGGCGAGAACACCAAGATCGGCGCTCCCGTGGTCGAGGGTGCTTGTGTCGAGGCTAAGGTCGTGAAGAACGGCAAGGGCAAGAAGATCGACGTCATCAAGTACAAGGCTAAGAAGGGCGAGAAGAAGCACATCGGTCATCGTCAGCCCTACACCAAGGTGGAAATCACCAAGGTTGTCCTGTAATTGAAGTTATGACGAAATGCGAATTTTTCACCGAGAACGACAGAATCACCGGATTCTCCGTTTCCGGTCACAGCGGTTATGCTGAGGCTGGCTCCGACATTGTCTGCGCCGCCATCTCCGCTGTTGTTACCATGGCTGAGGCCACCATCAATGATGTGTGTGGCGCAAAGGCCAAGGTTCGCGTCAAGGAAGAAGATGCTCGCATCACCTTGATGCTCCCCGCTTCCTGCGATGAAGAGGATACGGTCCAGGCTGTGCTTTCCGGCATGCTGGTGACGCTGCTCTCTTTCAA
Source organism: Oscillospiraceae bacterium (assembly GCA_017646545.1). Classification (GTDB taxonomy): domain Bacteria; phylum Bacillota; class Clostridia; order Oscillospirales; family Oscillospiraceae; genus Faecousia. The sequence continues at coordinate 8,609 of JAGCMI010000041.1, forward strand.
GGAAGACTATCCTGATTATATCGAAGTTTTGGAGGTGTAACACCATGCTGAAGATTAGCATTCAGTTCTTCGCTCACCACAAGGGCGGCGGTTCTACCAAGAACGGTCGTGATTCCGAGGCTAAGCGTCTGGGCGTGAAGCGTGCCGACGGTCAGTTCGTTCTGGCCGGCAACATTCTGGTTCGCCAGAGAGGCACCCACATCCATCCCGGTGTCAATGTCGGTATCGGCAGCGACGACACCCTGTTCGCTCTGGTTGACGGCACTGTCCGTTTCGAGCGCAAGGGCAAGGATCA